>NZ_CP017449.1 GCF_001753165.1 Acidihalobacter aeolianus | reverse complement strand
TCTCTTTCCTCACAAGCACTCTGTGGATAAAGATTGCGTTTGAGAAGTTATCCACATGCAATTGGTAGCCCCCATCTCCGTGCAATGAGCACCCCATCACCACCTTTCAACCGTGCAATCGGTACCCCTTGAAACGCTTGTTTTGTGTGCAATTGGTAGCCGCCCATATCCTTTAGTTTTTTACCTTTAGTTTTTTACCTTTACGAAATCCTGTAGTTGGTCAAAGGATTTTGTGAATAAGTCAGGGTCAAAACACCACCATGATTCTGCGCTACAGCGGCTTCTCGTTAAACCAGATCCACACGATCAGCACCGTGTGCTCAGTCCACGAGTTGGTAATGGTATTATACCAATCCGGTCAGTGCGAATCTCTACGGGCGCGGCACCATATTGCATCGCTTGCCCATCCCCCTACAGCATGGCGCCTGGCGCCCACGACATGAAGCTACAAGCCTTCCCCTGCCCTTTTGCTCTAGATGCAGATGACGACGCATAGCACCCAATTCGCCATGCATGTCAGGGATCCCCTCATAAAAAACACCAGCTCAGAGCGAGCTGGTGTTGTGGGTGGAGCTTTCAGTACTCAGGCGACGGTAGGTCGGGCTGAGGTTGCCATCTCAGAGCCTGCTCTGTGACATCGCGGAAGTTAGTGTTGGGGACGATCCAGCGCAACCCAGGGTGGTATAGGTCATCCACGAGTACGGCGATGACCATCTCACCTGTCACCAGCAAGACCACGCACGGATAGGACCACTTCACGATACCCGGCCGACTGAGTGGTGGCTGAACATCCATCGGAAACCAGTCCCGCGTCAGTTCCAGCGAGGCCTGTCCATACATGGGCTCGAGGCGGTATGCGATCGGGTCGTACGCCGCCATATGCTTGAGCCTGATGCTCATCAACGAGCCCGGGATCCCTGGCCCCAACACCTCGTGAATGATCCTGGATCGCACTGCTCCGTACCCAGACGCTGAAGAGGTACTTGGCGCATTGAATGCGACGATCGCATACCTGTGGTTATCCTCAACCGACTCTGCCAGTTTGAGTTCGATTACACGACTGCGATATGGGGTCTGACAGGAGGCCTGGGCATCGCAAGCACGACGCGCATTGCAGATGTCAGTCTGCGGAATAATCACACCCTCGCCCGGATACCAGATCAGCTTCACAAACAATGTTAGATCATCCTGATGAATCGCGGGACTGGATGAAACGATTTTCTCGGAAAGAACGGTGCTCATGGTCGAAAGCCCTCGATCTGGGAAACGCCAGACACGTCGAGACTTGATGCCTCGAGGGCTTTGTGTTGCGCGGGGGATTAATGGGAACGGGAGAGACCGAACAGGCCTCACCCGAAATCACTGATGGGTAGGATCTGAATGTTCGGTGTGCGACAGATGGTTTTTGCGCTGATATCGGTTATCAACCAAGACCGCGCCGATCCCGATGATCGCGGATACGATGCCTGTAGCAGAATACTCGGCTGGGCCGAAAATGTAGACCAGGGCAAAAAGACCACTTATGACAATCATGCCTTTGGTTACGATGCTCATGGCGTTCTGCCTTGCTGTGGTTCATTCAATTTCATCATAGTGCCCACGGCAGGGTGACACAATAGCGGCCATAAAAAATCCCCGAAGATATTATCCTCGGGGATCATTCTTATTACTTACGACGTGGCCAATGATTATCAAACCAGCAAGCCAGAAAACCGATCGGTGCTCCAAGAACACCGATCGGGCTTAACTTTGGTGACCCGAATAGATACAAGGCTGTAAACAAACAGCTCATAACTATCAAGACCCTGGTGGACACGTTCACTTCAACCCCCTATCCGCCATTCTGACGGCTAAGTACCCCCCTACTGTGTAAATTACAAGCACAGACAGGTGGTACCAGCTGAAGTGACCAGCCAAGGCGACGGCAGCACGCGCTGCGCCTCCAGTGCACCACGAAGCCTGAGCGAGCCACCATGTCCTTGAAGAACTAATACGTTTCATGGTGGTAACCCTCCTTTCCACCGGCTCACAGCGAGACGGTTTCGGAGGGATTGCTCGGCGCAGAGGTATAAAAAATGGAGACCTGTCGTTTGCCGGCAACGGACTAGCGCTGTTCTTCGAACTCGAACAGTAGCGGCGGACTCTGGTGGATACCGCTTTCCCCACGGCGCTCTACCCAGCCGAAACGGCGGCGATCAGGGTCACAGTCTGAGTTTCTTGTGTTATCTGGCCAGTATTGATAGCTCTGACCCCAGATAGTCCGTACGCACCGCTCCAGCGCGATATCTGCATTGCGGGTATGGTGGCGTGTTGTACCGAGTGTTTTATTTATTGGCGCGATCTTCGCGACTGTCACAATCATCATACGGGGTTCTCGCTACCGAGGTTGCTTACATTGTGTGTTGTAATGTCCGCACACACCGATGGCGCGCGGTGATCGAGGAACGCCATGGGCCTTCGCCCGGAATGCGGGTGAGGTGATACGTACAGAGAGGTGCGGCTGGGAGATGATTCTAGCGACCTAAACCCACGCTTTGAATCGTGTTTTTCTTATATGCCCTGCCCCTGAGTAGGCTTCATCGGCTTGATGCACTCACCACTTTCTGTGTGACGACCGCTCAAGCTATCGAAGATCCGATTGGCTTTCTCAACTAGGTCGCTGCGGCGCAGCAATAGGCGGACATTGCCATTGGCGTACCAATGGATCTTGAAGTACTCATCTTGATAGGGCTCTGTCGTTTCCATCTCAAGATGCCGATACAAGGCGTCTGGAAGTCGGCCGCGGACCGGTGAGGCCTCATCCAGATAGGACATCGCATGGTCCAACGTATTCAGGAACGATCTCACCGCACTCGTGCGAAGCAGATCACCGGTCGAGTCGATCAGGCTACGCAGGTGCTTGCGCCGTTGTAGCCTGTATCTGCCCGATGCGTCCTTCCGGACCAGTCTTTGAAGGGCGTGTCTCAGGTCGACTCCTACGTCCATATCGCTTCTGCGAAGCAGGCTGGCCATAACCCCTAGCAGATTCCACTCGACGAATTCGAAATGACGCTGGCGCACGTAGTCCTTGGCGTGATGTAACGTCATTGCGTCGTACAGATCCCTGTCCTCAAGCATACTGAAACAGCGGGCCCAGAAGCGTTGATCCAGATTGTGTGCGAGCTGCTTGAGACTTATGTCGGGTCGTTCTCCATGACCCAGACCAAAACAACCGGCCTCGCGCAGTACGCGATTCGCTTGGCGTAACTCTCGGTATGCGACAGCAAGATGTGCAAGTGCCTGGTTTCGCTCGCCTAACAACCGATGGATGAACGCAGGAAGCAGTACGCTCGCTGAAGCTGCAGAGAGGGGGGGGTTATTGGTAAACATGAGGCACCTCAGATGGATCTCCAGGACAGGATGTCATCCTCGAATGCATGATCAGTCGCGGGCCTTCTTCGTCTGGCGCGGCAAGTACAATCAGCTCGCCGACCTCTAGCCCGTATACGGTACAGTTCGCCAGCAACGCCATGGCATAGAGATAAGCCCGTAGTCGATTCGACTCCTCGATCTGCAGCCCGAGTTGTTCAAGCGCCCCGGCGCCGCCCCGTTGATAGGTCAAGGCACACAGGGCAAAAGCCTGCGGACCCGAGCATGGCGTCAGCATCGGCAAAGCAGATCCCAGCAGTTGAACCATTGAACGCGGGGGACGGTTATCTTCGTGCGCGTACAGTTCCGGGATCAGTTCGCTGAGGAGATCCTCGAAAGGTGTCGCGGCACGGACTTCCTCCAGGAAGGCCAGGGCCAGGGTTTGTTCATGTGGCGCCATGACCTCGGCTTCACCAGCGCGAGCAAGAATCTTCTTCAGACCACTGAGCAGGTTAAGCGGACCCAGTTCACGAATTTGTCGAGTGAGCTCCCGCTTCGAGGCGCCTTCCTGGAAGCGCGGGTCATCTTCATCGCAGAAGGGGCAAGATCCGTGCTTTTCCGTTGTCATCGTCGAGCCCCTCTTGGCAAGCACGCGCAAAATGCGTGACTTCAATGGCGCAGCTTTATTTAATATTGACTGCTTTCAAGAGCTTTGCAAGCGATTTAGAACTGCTCAAACATAGTCGTTGCAGGGCCACTAGCAACTTTATTTCAAGCACTTATGGCATGGCGGATTTAAGACCGTAATAACAGCACCAAAAACCTTTTGTGTGGTACTGATGTAAATTTCGTCACACAGTTTTCCAACCCTGAACACGTGTGCGTGCACAGGTAAGTGTGAGTAAGTTGTCAAATATCGATAACAACCTTGTGACGGGCCGTCGCCTATGGGCGATTAGGGTTTCCAGTGGCCTGACACAAGCGGATTTCGCGGATGTCCTTGGACAATCGCTTCGCGCCTATGCCAATTACGAGCGCGGAGAGCGTGAAATGCCCACGGCTTTATTTCGGGCATTATGTGACTCCTTTCAGATAGATCCATTATGGCTCCTCAAGGGATTTGGTGAGGATCCTGTGTTGGTCAGCACTCGTGTGCTCGACCTCGATTTGCTGGAAACCGTGATTCGCTTCATTGAGGAGTGGTTAAGCTTTCTGTAGCGACTTGAAAATCAAATGAATAATCGTCAGAAACAGGGACCCACTTTCGAGCAGACGCTTCATCCCAATGAAAATGACGGACTTTCACTACCCTTGTAGTGACGGACTTTATTCCCTGGAACATATTGCGGGGGTCAGCTGCGCCCGAGTTGCGTGCGGTTCACATCCGAACCATAATCCGTCCAAGAGAGCTAGTACAGGATTCGCGTAATGAGCTTTGTAACCCGTGACGTAGACTTCTCGACCCTTGTCTATACCATCGACCAGGGTCGTGTTGTAGAGCATCGACTGAAGACGCTGTGCGAGCAGTACGCAGATAAGGTCTCGACGTCTGGTGGCACGGTGACCGCACTTCACACGCGCGGTAATGAGCTGTGGCAGTGGGATTCCCGTGGCCGGCAAGCGTTACGAGTGAGAGGCTTTGATACAGCGGGTCAAGCAGAGGAAGCGCGGATGCTTGCGTTACTTGATAACTTGCTGTCAGGTGGACGCCATCAGCCGCGCGTCTATATTGATCGCGGCCATGCAGAAACTGCGTTTTACGACGAACGCTACTGAAGTCATAACTACAAGAACCAAGGTGTCCGATGTCCCTCGAGCTTGAGATGAAGCGGCGACTACTCCAATTCAATCCACCGGAGGCGGCCGCTGCTGCAAAAATACGCCGGGCTGATACAGGCGAAATTCGCAGTTATACCGAGCAGGCATGGCGCCGATACGAGCAGGGCATCAGAGTCACGCCACCAGAGATCATGACATGGATCGATTCAGTCCTGGCCTGGCGGGACGAGATGATTGATATCTGGACTACACGCCTAACCTCCCTTCCCTGCAATGAACGTCATCAATTCATCTGGTATGAACTCGCTAAGGACTGGGCCAGCTTGCCGGACAATGACCCTTCTCTGTGGCGACCATACCAATCCGTGTACCTGGAATTGATGCTTCGGTATCCAGACAAGGTCAAGTTCGTACGCTACTCAGATTCCGATTATCGATCCTGGCTCGGTCGTCGCAAGGATACAGACTCCATGCGTTTTGAGTGGGCTTGCACTAAAGAGGCTTAATCGCACTGTGCCCTTCGTTTCATCCACAAGGGCGTGGTCCATCGCCCAGATTTGATCAGGTTGACACAGCTGCGTATCGACTGCACTCGGGTGCCTCTCCACCAAACGTGCTCGAGAGCACAGTTGATTTCCAATATTAGGCGGCGCTGCTCTTTGTGTGAGTAACCGAGTTTTTCTAGATCTTTTTCGACGCGATAAGCTTCAATTGGCACTAGTGCTGTGTGCCTTTGACCCTCATAAACATTCGCTTCATTGGGTTTTTTCTGATCGGTCTCAGGTGCTTTCCTACGACCCGCTGACGTGTTGTCCACAGCCGCTGTGAAGGTTTTTTCTACTACGCTTAAACCAGTCTGGTTGTTTCGGGTTTTATTTATCGCGTCATTTTTCTCCAGTGCGGGCTGGCGATATTTCTCCGGGGGGGGGCATTTATCCACTGTTTGTTCAACTGAGCGTTTCCGGCGGTCGCTCGCCTCTTTGAGCATATCTTTGCATACCTCACGCGGCAGCTTTAAATCTACGCCAACCATCGCACGTCCAAGTTGGGTCGGGCGGTAGACACGTAGACATAAACCGCACTCTTCCAGCCGCTGCAGGCTTTGCTGCATCCGTTTGATACTACCGCCGTGCATCTTGGTCAGGGTTTCGTATCGAGTATTGAATCGCATTTGATTCGAACTCGCCGGACCATAGAGGCTGATCCAGAGGAAGGCATCTGCCGGCGAGATCTCTCCTTCTGAGACCCGTGCCAGTAGAAAAGCCATCACGGGCTTGGGTATCGCATAGAAATATTTTTCTTGGTGGACATTGATGAGCATTTCTTGCTCTGGGAGTGGTGTTCTTGCACAAGCGGGCTTATAGCCCCGTGCAGTAGCAGCTGTCTGAGTCATTTTTCATCCCCTGTTGAGGTAAAATTCAGGGACAAATGCGCCCTTTCCGCTTGACTCAGGCGTCTGTCAGGGTAGAATAACCCTTGCGTAGACAGTCGGTCTGAGCCGCAGAATTCGGACCCGAAAGGAACTCAGTGCCACCTGAGTTCCTTTTTTTTTGCCCCGTTCTGGGTGCTTCCTAACTTCCTCGCTTACATTTCAATTGCGCTCCGTTTCCTCTCCACACGGCGTGGTATCGCGTGTTCTTGCGCGTCGCACTATTCGTGCGAGCATCTTTAACGATGCTTCCGCCGCAAAATGAATCAGTACACCGCATACAATTCCGCCACTGCGAATACTTGATTCGCGACATGAGGCGCTATACTGTTGCACGTGCACTGTGTAGTCAATGGCTACTTTATAGCCTTAGGCTTACTTGTGGTCAATAACGCGTTGTTTCGAGGGAGCATTCTTAGATGGCTATGCGAGTCGCTACAGTTGGGAACTTCAAGGGCGGGACGGGAAAAACCCTATTGTCAAAACAGCTCGGCGAGGATGCGGCTATCCTGCGAGGCCTCAGAACGCTCCTTGTCGACCTTGACCCTCAAGGGAACCTGTCACGGCGCTTTCTGGAGATGGATGTTGATGATAAAGGCGGCTTTGTCCCGCCCATCCATCCGGACTTCGACTTGTACAAGGAGGATGAACCGGAGTGGGATGGTCGTGACTCAAGTGCAAGTATCTGGCTGCACGGTGTCTCTGAGCCCTACCCTACTCGTTTCGAGAACCTTCATATCATCCCCGCGCACTCGGCAGATCTGCAGCGAGTCGACCTACTTGATGAAGCAGAAATCTACTCGAAGGTCGCGAACTACTTTCGTGACTTCATCTGGACAGAGCTGTTCCAGGACAGATTTGACATCGTGGTCATAGATACGCGGCCAAGTCAGGGTCCCCTGGTTCAAGCGGCACTTCATGCCTCAACCCATGTCGTGATCCCGACCCAGATGGAGAGCCCATCTGTCGAGGGGCTTCAAGGGATGATCTCCTTGATCTCGCAGGTCAATGCGGGCCGATCCGATGATGATCAGCTCAAATTGGTAGGCATTTTAGCCAATATGTTCAGGACCAATCTGTCGATTCATCAAGAATTTATGGCGCAAATGCTGGAAGACCCAACCATTGGGCCGCATTTGCTGGACACGGTTATGCATGACTGGGCCGGCTACAAGATGAGCATGGTCTACGGCAGCCCCAGCCTGTTCCAGGGCAGCAAATCAGACAAACACTACGTCGAAGCCAGGCAGGTCTGCGATCTGATCATCGAAAAGGTGCTTGCTTAAGCCACATACATGCCAGCGTAATCGGCTGGCGTAGTGGGTGGCGCTAACGGAGCGTAATGACAATGACCGATGAACCCAGCAACACGCCGAAACGCGGATCGACGCGTAGCTCGATTCGCCAGGCAATCCGTGGCGATACGAAACTCATGGGATCGCTCGGCAACCAGATACAGAGCATCTCCGCCAAGAATGACGGCAAGATCGTCCGCTTACCGGCAGACAAAATCAAGCGCAATCCTGAAAACCCAAGAAAGCTACCATTTACGGAAGCTGAAATCGTTGGCTGGCGACAGGCTGCTGCCGGGCTCGATGATTCCACCGACATATTCTCAGCAGTGGTGAACCACGTTGCTGAACTCTATGAAGATGACAAGCTAAAGCAAAGCAAGGCCATTGCGCTCGTGGAACTCGCGGGGAGCATCAGCGAAGAACTGCTGCAGCCCCCGGTCGTGTACATCTCGTCTGAACGTGGCCAGCAGACTGAGTACACGATTCATGTCGGTGAGCGCCGTTACCTGGCTATGCTCATGCTGGGTGCGTCAGACATCCCGTGCATCCTCCGATCTGCGCCGAAGGATCGATACCGCATAAACGCTCTCGCAGAGAATATTCAGCGCGACGAACTATCGTTCCCGGAGAAGATCGCGGCTATGGATGGGATCTGCCGTATCTGGTCAGATGCACACGATGGCCAGGAAATGACCGCGGAGGAATTCAGTAGAACATTCAAGATCGTCCCACGCCAGGCACGGCGCTATCTTTTGATCCTTCGTGACCGGAAGGTCTACAAAGAGATCATAGAAGGAAAGATTGTAAGTCAGGCAGCAGCTCTTGAGCGCGCGGGGGGGGATAATCAAACCGAGACCACTGATAGTCCGGCGAACAACAAATCACACCCGATCACAAATAACCTCGGCAGAGGCAGAAGGCGCACCAAGGTTACCCTTGGTGCGGTATCAAAGCCTGAGCATGCGCGCTTCATCATCCAGCGGTTGCTAGGTAACGACCCTGATTTTGTTGTCGACCCAGATCTGGACTGGTCTGACATTGATGCCGTTCAGAGTACCTGGGATAGGGTTCTGAAACACCTTCTGGCTCATGCGAGGAAGCAGTAATGACTCGTCGTCAGCGTACCGATATCCTCGCGGAGATAGAGAAGCGTGAATCGAGGTCAAGCCGTACCACGTTTTATTTGCCCAAGTCGGTCAGGGATGCGCTGCAGATCCGCGTGCTGACCGACGGCTATGGGGCGCGGGGCAAAGGCAGATGGATCGAGGACACGATCAACTGGTTCCTCGATCCAGAGATTTCCGGTCTTGGCAGATTGCCTGGCTCTGGGGACGTGGCCGCTAAACACGCCTGGAAGGCGCTTGTCTGCTACACCGGCGCCATCAAGGGTGAGAAGATTGTAAGAGACCTGATCTTCATTAATCCGGCTACACATCACAGGCTTTGGAAGGCCTCGCTTGAGGCGGCTCTCTACGGGATAGACCTTGACCCTCCGATCTACCTAGACGCCTCTTTATCCTCCGTGCTCCGCGCTGCCATCGTATGGCGCTTGAACAAGCCCAAGATGTGGGCCCCGCGGACATGATGTCCGCGGCCATCAGAAAGCATGTAACCTGCTGTTATAACTACTAAAAAAACGACTTGAATTAAATTTTAAATAGCAGCGATTTGTTGTTTCGCCTTTGAATGTCACACGTGAAACATCAGAATCGCCCTGCCGAACGGTAACAGAGACGACGTGCGCATGAACGAACCACAGAAGACAGAATCGGATCTGACCGTTGTTGAAATACCCGTTACGGACCTCGTGCCTGGGCGCTACCAGATGAGAACGGTGTTTCAAGACAACGGGCTAGCTGAGTCGATACGCAATCAGGGTATCATCCAACCCATCGTTGCACGCGGTGAATGTCCTCCTTACGAAATCATCGCCGGTGAGCGTCGGTGTCGAGCTGCCAAAGCTGCTGGGCTCGAGTTGGTGCCGGTCATCCTCCGAAATGATCTGGATGAGCGGCAGGCGGCCACCTTTGGCTTGGTGGAGAACATACAGCGCCATGCGTTCAATCCCATTGAGGAAGCCAAAAGCTATGAAATGCTGGCGATCAAGTTCGGATTGACGCATGAGATGATTGCCACAGACACCGGGGTCAGTCGCACACAGATCACAAATACACTGCGCCTGCTTAAGCTCAGCGACACCATTCAGTCTTTGATCATTGACGGCTCATTGTCGGGCGGTCACGCAAAAACACTGACCACGCTAAACCCCGCTGCCCAGGAAGGTTTCGCAAAGCGCGCCATTCGCGAGGGATGGTCGGTGCGAAAGCTGGAAGAGGAGGTGGCGAAGCTCAAGGCACTGCTGGCTCCTAAACCACCTAAGTCCGCGGTGTCAGAGCAACCACTATCTATCGATGCCAACCGCTTAGGTATGGAGGTCGGTGAAAAGCTGGGTCTTCCGGTTAAGCTGAAGTGGACTGAAGGACGCGGTGGCGTCTTTGAGATCACCGTCTTCTCAGTCGACGATGCAGACCGCGTCGTAGCAAAACTCTTGTCTGCCGTTGCGGATAAACCCGATCGCTAGAAGGGGGAGAGGATCCCTCCCCCCCCCAGTCAATGATCAGAGTCCGCGGTTTGCGCGGTACTGGGGCAAGGCATTGCGGAGCCCCGTGAAGTGTTTGTCGCCTCGTTGAATGCGCTTGATCTGGAATGGCGTCAACGTGAAGTCCTTTCGAATTTCCAAGGCCTCAGCCAGCGCACCTGCACGCTCACCCGGTTTCTCGAATACCCAGTCGATGCGTTCGGGCGTCAACTGGAATTCGCGGTGCAGACTCAACATCCAGAGAATGTCGTATGTGGCTCCGTGACGTTCGCCGTTTGGCCCGCTAATTGCGGTGTATATCTCGTCCACCGCTTGACGTGTCAGGCCCACGCTATAGTTCCGCTCAACATCGCGTTCAAGCAGCGCGAAATAGATCGCGTCGATATACGGCTGGCCACTTTCATCTTCGCCTTGCACATCCATCATCCAACGAAGCCGCTCAGGTGTCGGCTTAAAGAACCCGTGCTCGATGGTGTACTGGTAGGCGTCGGCGTTGGGCAGAGCTGCCCAAAGTCTATGGATCTGATCCTCGGTAAAATCGTCTTCGTACATGTGCTGCATGATGCTGTCGGCGATATGCGGCAGGATGTCATCAGACAACATGTGCGCAATGTCTTCCTGGCCGATGCGATAGGGGCGGGGAGTGAAGTGCCGTATTAAGGCGGCCACGACGTAGGGGTTGGGGCTGCGCACGATCTTGCCGGCTAGCTCCGGCGTCATCAGCCCCGTGGGCATGCAACGCAAAATTGCCTCAGCGCGAGCGTCGTCGCCCTGGGCGAGTTCCAGCAGAGTGTCTATCGGCAGTTCCGCGACGGTTCGCGCGGTTGCCTCGCTATGAGTCGACCAGATGCAAATATTGCCTACGTCTCCGAGGCAAGTTAGGCAGCTGAGTAGTCGGTGCACAGCCATCGGATTAGCCTGGCGTAGAAAGGCATCGAGGCGTTCTCTGCCAGGGCGCGAATTGATGAGTTCTGCCACTGGATCGTTTGCGTGAATAGGCGTTGCGTCTTCTGCGTGTTGGTCGGTATAGAGTTTCGACAGGCTCACGTGTGTCATGTGCATCTCCTTGATGGACCTGCGGCCGGTCGTCCGGCCGACAGGCGAGGGGGGATTACTTCGGGTTACGCTGAATCCAATGGTTGCGCTGTCTCAAGACAACGGTGGATGGGACGGGGTCTGCCTTCGGCGCGGTACTGATCAGCAACACCTCGTAGCCTTGGCGCTTGTACTTACGGACGCCCGCGGGTGATTTGGCGGTGAAGGCTCGCCACTGATCCAGCTTGCCGGCGATACCGACAAGCCGAGCAGGGTATTGCCCCTTGAGGTGGAGTGCTTCGAGTGTGGCTTGAGCGCGGTTCACCGCGCAGCCCATGAGGTCGCGTTGAACATATCTTTCTCCAGAGCCGCCGTGGTGGGGTAGGGCCCTCGGGGGCGGCAACCCTCGGACCTCATCCGCTGTGCTGTTTGGTATTATATGGCTGGTTCGTAAACGAACCAAGAGGGCGTGTAGAGAGGGGGCTTGAGTAAACGGTGGATATGCCTGTGCACAAAACCAAAACGCGAGACCGACCGAACTGGTTTGCTCGCGGGGGATGGATCCACCTGTTGATGGTGATACTCGCTGTCGCAATTTACTGCGTCTTTGGTGTATCCCCCGAAGCAACTGGCTCTGCCACTATCTGCCCTTTGCATCACTCGTAGCCGTGCCGATGACGGTCCTGCACGAGGCCGGGCACTATTGGACGATGCGTGCGTTTGGTTGCGAGGTAAGCAGTTTCAATCTCGGTGACACCCGATTTTTTTGTCCAAGGCGGCCTGTCCTCGGCCACCGCATGTCTTTGTACCTGCGGGTTAGGACCGAACGCGGCGTGCTGCGGATACTTGCCTTTCCAATAGGGGGGGGTGGTGCATAGCGACTTACAGAAAGCACCCTGGCATCGCCAGTTGGTTATGTACCTTGCGGGGGTCGCAATGGACCTGCTCGTGGGCTTGCTGGCCGCAATCACGTTCGTCTATATCGCACCCTCAAACGCGTATTTGGAGACCCTCCTTGGTTTTTCGTGCGTGAGTATCGCCTATAACCTGATCAGCTCGGACGGGCAGGGCGCCTTGCGCGTGATACGCCAACAAATAACCACTAAGTCGTGAACCTATGACGCCTTCGGCGGGAAAGGCCAAAGCGAAAAATATACACAGAGTTATCAACAGGTTACACATTTTCCGCCCGGTTGTGCTTCGCCAGAAAGCGGGGTAGTATGGCCATGCGGTTCGGCAGCGAACCAGCGTACCGGGCGCATTCCCGGCTCTGGAGGCACACACCTATGGGATCCACCATCTCGACCGGCCGTAAGGCCGCGGCGCTGCGCGCCGATGACGGCACGATCTATTACCTGCTGATGGAGCAGGTGTACGAGTCGAATGTCTCACCGAAAAAGCCTGAGTGGTCGTGCACTGGCTTTGGTACCGGCCAGGATATGGTTCGCCGCATCTTCGGATACGCGAGCTGCGTATGTGGCGGCATGCTTCGCCGGCCGGGCGGGCCGTTCACGCCGAACGGCTATATCTCAAGCTGGATGCAGGCCCTCAAATCGCCGATTGTCTATCACGACCAGAAAATGACGGTGGACGTTTCCGCTGAAAACCGTGAAGAAACTATCCTCAGGCTTCTGGAGCGCGGGTTGAACACGGTAGCCGACGCGATCAACCGCGATGGCAAGTATCACATCGAAAGCCTCAAAGCCGAGGCCCATGTTTTCACCGCACTGGTCACGAGGTCCTACTGGCGCTATTTCTCCGGCCATCTGTGGTCGACCACGATCGACCTCGATCTGGGATACAACCCGGCGCCTGCACCGGTCGCTCCGGACTACGAGTTACCTTGCAGCTATCGGATCGAAGGCCTGGAGAATCTGGTCATCGAACGCGACGGGGAGTTGGAGTTGGGGGAGTGGGAATACAGCCACCTGGGTCAATTCGTCGAGGCCTACGGAGAGATCGAGGCGTTGTCGCCGGGCCACTACCGCAAGGCGATCGCCGCGGCAGAGTCTCATCTCAAGAATCTCCCGCTGCTGCCGGACGACACCCTGATTCACCTCGACCCGGCCAAATTCTCATTTGGATTCCGCCATTGTGGCGAGGAGCTGCAGGCCTTTGTCGGCGACGCCAGTCCGCTGTGCGCCATCCCGGTCAGCGCACGCAAATACCTGGGCTACGCGGGCAAGGGACTCAAGATCGAGCGGCCAGTGAGCCAACAACGACACCAACCGGTGCCACCGAAGCAGGCTTCTCTGGACTGGGTAGGCGCTTAGGCGCCTACCTTTACCCAGTTAGCGCGGAAAGCCCCGGCGTTCAGGCCGGGGATGGATAGCGCGGAGTCCGCAGGACTCCTTTGCTGCCGTTAAGTTGGAGTCGCCTGCTGCTCAATGTATTGGCGGATGATGCTAATCGGCGCGCCGCCGCAGCTTGATGCGAAGTAGGAAGGAGACCACAGGACGCCGCGCCAGTAGCGTTCTGGATGTCGGGCCGTTCCTTGCGCAATAGGCGGCTGGACACGCCCTTGAGGCTGTTCACGAGATGGGAGACGGCGACCTTGGGCGGGTACTCGACCAGCAGATGCACATGATCGTCCTCGCCGTCCATCTCGATCAGTTGCGCCTCGAAGTTGGCGCAGGTCTTGGCGAAGATGATGCGCAACCGGTCGATGGCGTCGCCATCAAACACTTTGCGGCGATACTTCGCCACAAAGACCAAGTGAACGTGCATCTTGAATACGCAGTGTCGTCCGCGCCGAATATCATTATTATCGCTCATAGACCAAGAGTATAATTCACGACATGCAACGCCTCCAAGCCTTCAAGTTTGAACTCATGCCCAACGGCGAACAGCAGCGCCTCATGCGCCGTTTCGCCGGATCATGCCGGTTCGTGTTCAACAAGGCGCTGGCGTTGCAACAGGAGCGGCACAAGGCAGAAGAAAAGAAGCTCGGCTACGCTGCGCTATGCAAGGTGCTCACCAAATGGAAGGCGCAACCGCAAACGCTCTGGCTGAACGAAACTCCCAGTCAAGCCTTGCAACAGGCGCTCAAGAATCTCGAACGCGCCTACAAAAACTTCTTCGAGAAACGCGCCGACTTCCCGAGATTCAAGAAGAAAGGCGTATCGGACAGCTTCCGCTATCCGCAAGGCATCAAGCTCGATCAGAGCAACAGTCGCGTGTTTCTACCGAAGCTCGGCTGGCTGCGTTATCGCAAGAGCCGGGACGTGTTGGGCGAGGTAAAAAACGCGACCGTCAGCCAGTCGGGTGGCAAGTGGTTCGTGTCGATCCAGACCGAGCGAGAGGTTTCGCAGCCCATTCCGACCGGCGATGATGCGGTGGGCATCGATATGGGCGTGGCGCGGTTCGCCACGTTCGATCAGTCACTACCAGAGTTCGATAACAAGGATCATATCGCCGCTCTCAACAGCTTCAAGCGGCATGAAACTGCCTTGCGCAAGGCGCAGCAGGCGATGAGCCGCAAGACCAAGTTCAGCAACAACTGGAAAAAGGCAAAAGCCCGCGTCCAGCGCATACACGCCCGCATCGGCAATGCCCGCCGCGACTTCCTGCATAAGGCCACGACCACGATCAGCCAAAACCACGCGATGGTGTGTATTGAGGATCTGCAGGTACGCAATATGTCCCGGTCAGCGGCAGGCACAACCGAGAAACCGGGTCGGAATGTTCGGGCCAAGTCCGGCTTGAACAAGTCCATCCTCGACCAGGGCTGGTTCGAGTTCCGCCGCCAGTTGGACTACAAGTTGGCGTGGAATGGCGGCTGGTTGGTGGCCGTGCCGCCGCAGTACACCAGTCGGACTTGTCCGTGCTGCGGCCATGTGTCGGCAGACAACCGCCAGACGCAGGCGCAGTTCCTCTGCGTCGAATGCGGCTTCGAGGAAAACGCCGATGTCGTCGGCGCGATCAATGTACTAAGGGCGGGACACGCCCGGTTCGCCTGTGAAGTGAGCGATGCAGTAAGGTCGCCAGCAGCAGGAACCCACCGAAGCGACTCGGGGGCGGCTCAATGCCGCGCCTGAGCGCCGTAGGAATCCCCGGCCTTCAGGCCGGGGAGGATGTCAATTAGACGGCTACATGATCAAGGCTATCGAAGGGATCACGGCAGACCAGGTGTTCAAGTCGTTTGCAGCACTATACTCGGACGCAGAGCCGGTACAGGAAGACTAGCTGCCGTGGATAGTCCACTGGCTAGAGAAGATAGGCAAGAAGCCTGGGTTGGTGTTGAGTACGGGGCGCACGAAGAGTCAGCGAGGTGTGAAGACCTGCGCGCTGTTGGATGTCTTAGGCTGTCCGCGCCCCAAAGCCCCACGTGACCGGATGACACCAGCCTGGGCAATTGTCCGCAGCCCGGTAGGACGCCGGGCCATCGGAGAAGCCCCCGAGCTGGATGCGCAGTGGGAGCAGGAGCAATGCCTATACAACATCGAGCTGACTGGATAGTCCTCGGCGTGTTCGTTCAACATCCATTCAGGAGGCCATCTGTATGAGTGATTTTCACGACACGCCGACTCACCCACGGGCACGCAAACCCCATCGCTGCGCAGCTTGCTGTGCACAAATACCCGTAGGAGAGCGGCATACACAGCAGTCTGGCTTCTTCGAGGGGCGGGCCTACCGCAATCGGTATCACAATGAATGCTGGGATGAGCTCAGCGAGAGCGGCACGTTCGAGTTCGTTCCGGGGTGCCTTGACCCGCCTGCGCGGCTCACATCAACACGCGAGTCCGAATCAGTAACAGGCCCACGCGTTGATTAGGACAGGAAAGGAAGCGGGCGCTGGTGAGGGAGTGGTCGCTTGCCAGCCTCCACGGACTTCCGAATCCGCAGTACCCGGGTAGACAGTTCCGTACTTCCCATCTCAGGCCATAACCCGCTTGCTGCGCCCTGATCCGCGAGGTCTTGCCACGTTAGTCCACCCGCCTTGGCCGCCTCAAGCGCTTCAAGGTGAAATGCCACGATGGTCGTGATGTTCGTGATTTCTGTCATGCGAGCCCTATGTTGCTCAGTCGGGTCATGGATGGTGTAAGTTCCTTAATCGAACAGGCGTCGTTCAGCGAAAGGCGACGCGGAATGGGGCTTCCTTGTTGTCTGCCTCGATCGCGGCCGCCAGCGCATAGAGCCCTCTCCAGGTGTTCGGTGACTTACCGCCGCCAGCACCCGGTACGCAGAATTCCACGTCGGTCTGGTTCCCCTCATCGTCGATGATCGCAACGCACATGTCACCGTCATCCTGGCGAATCAGGCGCAGAAGAGTGTTGGGCGACATGTCGCCCTTGCGAACGATCATGCGCTCGGCAGGCACCTGCGGCAGTTCACCCATCATGATGTGGTCTCGCAGGCATCCGGCATGATACCCGTGTCTTCCTTGACAGCGATCAACCCCACATAGCGTTCCAGTATCTCCGTGGCGGTGAGGTACACCGCCTCGATCTCGAGCAAGTCGGAAACCTCAGCTCGGATACCGGCGAGCATGACGGCCTCGCTCCGGGTAGGCAGGCAGGTCGGCCAGCCTTTCGTGTACAGCAGATGCTCGGGGATCCGGGCTTCCAGCTCGTTGCGTCGCACTGCCACGCGCTTGCCGCGCGCGAGCGCAGCAAGGAGTGTGTCATCGAGCAGCTCAGGCGCAATGTCACCCAGCCACTGGTTGCCCTGGAACGCGAAGCTCGAACGGGCTTCGAGCGCCACCATGTCGCGGTAGACCTGGGCATTGTCTTCGCAGGTCGATGCCGCGATGAGGTCAGCGTGCGACGACATAATGCAGAATACACAACTCACGCGTGTGGTGTGATAGGTCCGATAGGCCTCGTGCAGTTGCAGACCGCGCTGCCTGATCGCGTAGAGCACGTCCTCCAGCGGCCACTCGATGATGGGATTCCAGGCAAGGCCCGTGCGGCCTTTGCGGCTGAGCTTCGCCATCGGGCCGCTGACATCCATCCGCCGGCGGCGAGCACTTTCCTGGCGACGGATGCCGGTCGCGTTGATGATGTCGTGGCCGGGGAACCGCTTTTTAAGCGCCGAGCAGATCACGTCCGTCTTCTGCTCAGACGTGCAGAAGCGAAGCGCCGGCGTGCTCCACGGTAGGATGAGCTTTACGCAGGAAAGATCCTGGTAGCGACGCACGTTATTGGCCCAACGCCCTTGCCAGCGCGCAAGCATGTCGCCGGCCTTCCGCCGGACCACCATCAACTCCCACCCGAGGTATTCAGCCAGGCGCTCACAGCCAGGCAGGCTGTCCTGCCACTCCACCCGGCCGAGGTCGGCATGGATGAGAATGCGCGGGCCGGTATGGCCGATCTGGTCGAGATATTCGCTGACCGCAAGGGCGCATGCAACAGAATCCTTGCCTCCGCTCGTCCCTATTGAGCATACCGCGCCGGCGCGCAGCAGGGCCTCAACTTCATCGGTCACGGCGACCTGGTTGAGCTGTCCAGGCCCATTGACGTGGGCGTGAAACTGCACCGGGACATCGGCCAGATGATCAGCGCCACCCGCCGCCTGGTCGGCGGCGGGGAGCGATTCGAACGATGCGCTGAGCAGGTCTTTGGGGTTGGCCCATGCGCTCATGATGCGCAGCCATGGGACGGGCAGGGTGCGGGCGTCACCTTAAGCAACGCGTGCAGTAGCACAGCAGACGGGATGTGTAGCTCACTGCCGAACTTCGAGGCCACAAAGCAGCGCATGGCCGCCACGAGTGGCGTCGGGCCGTCGAAACGCTGCTGACGCTTGTGCACCTGATACGAGAGCGTGCCGTAGCGTTCGCCGCCGCTGGCGGTCATTTTTACCCACGCCGCATGCTCGAAGGACCCAAGGTCTTCGCTCATCATCGCGTACCAGCTACCCGTAGACGGGTGCCGGCGGATTGCGATCGCTTGGTCTTCGATGATCTGGCCGCCGAGACCCCAGCAAGAGGAGGGCGCATACACCTTCTTCTCGCGCTGTGCCGCGTAGACCTGCAACAGACACCCCTCGCCCAATACGACATCGACGCCGCCGGCTTGGGCCACTGCCCAGTCCAATACCAGCCCGTCGAGTGATTCGACTCGATGCTCCATGATTTCGCTCCCAATGACCGTATTAAAGAGTTAGCCTGGCTCCCATGACGGCCAGCATGGGTGCGGGGGTATTCTTGAGCGTTAAGCGCTCAGACTTGCGAGATATCCGGTCTGTAGTTATCCAGAGCCTCGATCGGCGCGCTAGGCCAATAGCCGTCCTCATCGGAGGCCTTAACCAATTCAACCCAGTCCTCCCAGGCCACCACCTCGTTGTTGGCATTCAGATCACGCGGAGACTTCTCGCCATCCTCGTGATCCCATGCGGCAACTTGCTCAAGGGCGTCATCCAGGCTGTAAAAACCGAGATTGACCTGGCGACGTGGTGACCGTGCGACATGCGAATACTCGTCCTCGCTGCGCCGCAAGGCACCCACGACGCAGCCGGGGCTGACCTCGTAGTTATCTGGCTGGCGTAACCCCTCATCGTACTCGGCAGCCAGTTGCAGGGCCGCGGCCGAGGTCGGGGCGGCCGCGAAGACAGATTCTGTCCCGTCGACCTTTTCGGTCCCGTCCGCACGCACGGCCTCGCCTTGCGAGACCAGATACAGATTCAGGGCGGCTTGATACTTGATCGTCAAGTTCTGCTTCTTTAGTGCGTGAGTGTGATCTGCATTGGCCGGCAACGACCCATGTCAGGCAAATGCGTGTTCCGCGCGTTCTGCGCCTGACGGATAGGCAGGCTGGATCGCGGAGTGTTGCAGGGCAACCGCTTACCGCCACGATTACGCGGGAAAACCTGACCATACAACGCGTTTTCAACCTGCTTTATAGCCCTCAGCAATCGCGCCCTGCAACGGCTGAGTTCGCGCAGGATGCAGGCCTTGGCCTCTTGAGCAAGATTCGGCTGCTTGAGCTGATTTCGCTGGATGGCATAGAGGGCCCGCGCCAGTTTCAGATTCATCTGCATGGTCATATGATCCATTCCGCACCTCAGTAACCGCCTATCGGCGGTAGTAAGTCTTGTCTTCGCCCATCCGCATAGAGCGCCCGCACGGTGGCCTCTGTGTACCCCGACAATCGCGCCTTTCGGCAGGCTTCGTGGGCATCCTGAATGTCGCTGTATTCGGTGCAAGCGAGTTCAGGCGACACCCGGCAGAGTCGATACCCCAATAAGGGTGCATAACGCTGGCGGCGGTAATTGGCCCAACCCATCTCGGTCAGGCCGCATCAGGCAGGGCAAGGGCGTCGGGTATCTCGATCCGAATGCCTAGTCGCCGTGCGATGTAGCAGCGGGCAATGGCCACTTGCGCCACTTCGTGGCGAAAAAGCTTCGGCCGCCTGTCTTTTGTGTCGCCGTAGGTCTCGTCTTCATACGCAGCCAACCAGTGCCCGTTGTAGGGAGATTCGGGTGCGAGCAACTTGCGGGGACAAATGCCCTCGCGCGCCATGATCGGGCCGATTTGTGACCAGTCCTCTGCGTCGTAGCAGCAGGTATCGCCCGCCTCATGATGCCCAATCACCCATGCCTTGACGGGCACACCCGCAGCCTCAAGCCGTTGCAGTTCGCAAGCGGCCAGCGCCCAGTTGAGTGCCTGTCCTGAGAGCTGTTGTACGTCGATCAGTGCCATCTGTTTGCCTCCTTGTGTTGTGCAACATGCTGCATGGTGATACTTTAACGGTTCGAGAACGAACCGGCAAGAGGCGACAGTACATGTCAGGCAATAAAGTCCGTCACACAGGCATGAAGTCCGTCACGTCGCAGCGAAGCCGCCGCGCTTTGGAACGCTTGCTGGCGCAAGGGGGATGGGAGATCAGAAGGCTCGTGTTGGAGATCGATTCAGTACGGTCGCAGGTCAACGTCGAGTGTTTTCGTGATGACGGGCTCTGGGTGCGGGCGGTCAAGCACCCTTCCGGGCACGGCAGGCTAGACCGCTTCCAACGCACCGAATGCCTCGGTCAGCTCCACGAAACGGCGGCTGGCTGGCCTCAAAGTCGCCAGATAAGGGACATGTTCCTGGGTCGCCAGTACACCTCGGGAGCACGCAATCTCATGCGCGTGTTGACGCAGTACCTCGTGGATAACGCAAGTCATCCGGTATCGCTGGCAAGCATGCGCGCAGCCTGGGCGCCGCTGATGCAGCCACGCATCTCACATGAGGAAAGCGATGAGCCATTTTGAGTCTCTGCTCGCCACTGATCTGCGCATGGCCCATGTCTACGCCGAGCAGGCGCATTCAGGCCAGCGGCGCCGCTATACCGGCGAGCCCTACATCGTCCACCCGGTCGCCGTGGCACAGGCTCTCTCTGCCTACTGCGCGGATCTCGACATGCTGCGTGCAGCCTTGCTGCACGACACGATCGAAGACACGGCCACCACAGCAAATGATCTGCATGAGGCCTTCGGGCCGACGGTCACGGAACTGGTGGTGGGTCTGACCCATGATCCCCGGGCAGGGCAGGGCAACCGGGCTGCACGCAAGGCACTCGAGCGCGAGCGCCTGCATCGGGCGTCCGCGAAGGTCCAGACCATCAAGGTCTTTGACGTGCTCGACAACATCCGAGATATCGAGGCCCAGGACCCTCGCTTCGCCCATATCTACCTGCCCGAACAGCGGGCGCTGATCCACACGCTCGACAAGATCGGCCGCGACCTCAAACAGCACGCCCTGAATTCGATAGGAGTCCCGAGTGAACACAACGCCTGACGTTTCCATCCTGCGTCTGATCAACGCGCGTGCCCCGTTGCCCAAGCACACGCAGCTGCTCAATGTCGCAACGCATAGGTGGGAGAACCTGTCCGTGACTGCGCGGCGCAGCGCCAACCAGGTGCCGAATCACCTGAGCGACACGGAGCCCTTCTGGCTGCACGCCTGGCAGGACCTCTGGCCACGCCTACGCGTACCGGAGACCTCCATCGAGGTGGCAGGGCAGGGCGTCGCCCGCGTGGTTGTGGCACGTAGTACGCGCACCGGTTTGGCGCTTATTTCCCATCATCCGGATCGGGCGGCGGCCGAGGCGGCCGGTCAGGCCTTGACCGAACCTCACGTCATCGTCAACGCACAGGTTGTACTGGCCGACAACGGCCGTGTCCGCCTGTGGCACGTAACCGCCTGACGACCAGGCGCTCACAGGAGCCAGCCAATGCAAATCGACTACAGCTTGCCTGCGGATGCTGGGCAACCTCGCTTCTCATTCATATCGCCCGTGAACTGGTGTCTGCACCGCCCACTGGATCAACGTCATCTGATCAAGCTGTGTGCCAAGGACTACTACCGCGAACATGGTGGCGACCAGGCCGACTGGCCGGTGGTCATGGCACTCCACGCTGGCGAAAACGGTCGGGAGCTGTGCCGCTATCGTGTCGACCTGGAAGCTGAGCTCGTCTTCTACCCCGAGGTTTGCGAGGACCCCGCAGATGCGCCATCTGCGGACTTGCCACCTGAACTGCCACGCGGCACGCCGGGCTGGCGCCGTCGCCGGCAGGAGCGCCAGATACTGGAAGTCATGGCGCGGGCGACAACACCGCAGACAGGATGGGATGTCTACCAGAAGCTGCGCCGCCGGGGGCGAAGCTGGAGTGCCGATGAGTGCTGTACGATCATGCTGGCACTGGTGGGGTCTAACCATCTGAAGATCGCTGGTCAGGACCCGGATTGCGGCTGGCGCTATGTCCTGGCGGTCTCACATCCCGTCGACAACCCACGCTATCAAACAGACAAAGAGGCATAGCAACGCCATGACGCTACGCACTGAACTTCCGTTATTTCTTAGACGCAAAAACCCGGTCGAGGACAATAAGCCCGCACCCGACAAGACCGAGCACATGTATCTCGCCACACAGATGCAGCATACAACGCTGCGTAGCGTGGCCGATCAACTCTACGACGCGCCCCCGCTGACGCCAGAGGCCTCAGCGGCGCTGGCCAAACAGCTCGAGGAGCTGCTGCTGAGCCTGACGTTGGTGGTCGACTTCGACCGCGGCCAGTATGAAGAGACCGACCCGGTCCACTTCGGTCGCTATCTCCCTGAGATTGCCCGTAGCCTGCGTCAGGAGGCCGATGCCAGGGGCGGCAGCGTGTGGAGGGTCGGCAATACCGCCGCAAATAAGGCTGTGCGAGCGGGTCAACGACCCACGGCGGCACGCGCCACGGCTTCTGTCGTACCCAGCAATGCTGTGGCGGATACCGGCCGCCCGAACAGGTAACCCTGATAGGCGAAGCAGCCTATCGAGGCGAGCAGCTCCCGCTGTTCGTGGGTTTCCACGCCTTCGGCAATGACCTCAAACCCGAGCTTGCTGGCCATCGCCATAATCGCCTGCACGATGGACAGATCCCCACTATCGGTCGAGATATCGTGAATGAACGACTGGTCGATCTTGAGTTGATCGAGCGGCAGGCGCTTTAGGTACTGCAAGGAGGAGTACCCGGTGCCGAAGTCATCGAGCGAGAACCGGATCCCCAGCTCACGCAGCTGCTGCATGACGGCGATCGCATGCTCGGCGTTGTCGAGCAACACGCTCTCGGTCAGTTCGATCTTGAGGTGGTCGGCCGGCGCGGCATGGCGTTGCAGGGCCCGCCGTACGATCCTCGGGAATTCCGGCTGCTGGAACTGACGTGAGCTGATGTTGAACGATAGCGTCAGGTGTCGCATCAGCGGGTCGCTCTGCCACAACCGCAGCTGTGCGCAGGCCGCGTTGATGACCCAGCGGCCGATCGGCAGGATCTGGCCGGTTTCCTCGGCCAGCGGAATGAACTCGGCGGGTGAGACCAGCCCCCGTTCCGGGTGACGCCAGCGGATCAGGGCCTCGGCCCCGGTGGGGGTGCCGTCGCCATCGACCTGAATCTGATAATGCAGTTCGAACTGTCCATTTTCGATGGCGGTGTAGAGATCGGACTCGTCGGTCGCCCGCCGGTTGATCGACTCCTGCATTCTGGGGTCGAAGAACTGCATCGTATTGCGTGCGGTGTTCTTGGCCTGATACATCGCGATGTCAGCCTGCTTGATGCGATCGTCCAGGGTCAGATCTGCGTTGTTGAACAGGGTCGCACCGATACAGGCAGAAATCCGGTACGGCTTGCCGTCCAGCATGAAGGGCTGACCCAGGGCGTGCAGCAGACGTTGGCAGGTCGACTCGGTTTCACGCACCGCGGCCCCCTCGACATCGGCCAGGCTTTCCAGGATCACCAGGAACTCATCCCCACCGAGTCGTGAGAGCGTGTCGCCCGGGCGCAGGCAGTTCTGGAGCTGGACGGCCACTTGTTGCAGGACCAGATCACCGTAGTCATGCCCCAAGGTATCGTTGATGACCTTGAAGTTGTCGAGGTCGATCATCAGGACGGCGCCGTAGTGTTTTGAACGCTCTGCGTTGGATAGCGCGAGCGTTAGCCGGTCGATCATCAGATGGCGATTGGGCAGCTTGGTGAGCTGGTCGTAGAAGGCCAGTTCCTGTATCTCTTCCTCGCGTTGCTTGAGCTCAGTGAAATCGATCATGTAGGCGAAAGTCGTTTCGCCATCGGCCATGTGCACACGTTGCAGGGAAACGAGCACGGGGAATTCGGTACCGTTCTTTTTTCTCGCCACCGCTTCGCTTGAGAAGCTCTCACCCATCGCACTGGATTCATAGCGCCGGTACTGCTCCTCTAGGCGCTGGCCATCGTCGACAAAGAACGAGGCAAAGCGGCGACCGATCAGGTTTTCCTCGCCGGCGTAGCCATGCAGGACCTTGAACGCGGTATTGGCTTCGACCAGCGCCCCATCCCGGCAGAAGGCGATACCGATGGGTGAGGTATCGAACAGGGTACGGAACTGGGTCTCGCTGGCCTGTAGTGCCTCCCGTATGCGTTTGCGCTGAGTGATGTCACGTGAGGCGTTGAAGATGTACGGCTTGCCGGCGAGCAGGATGGGTACCGCGGCAATCTCGACAGGGATGATCGCGCCATTCTTACGTCGGTGGCGTGTCTCAAACACGGTGTATTGGTTGGCCTGGAAGAACCCGGCCAGATGCGCCCGGATTTCGGACAGTGTCATCTCCGAATCCCACTCGGTCACATGGCAACCATTGAGCTCGCCGCGCTCATAGCCCAGCATATCGAAGAACGAATCGCTGGCCTCAACCAGAAAGCCTTGCGCATCGACGATGTGGATTCCGTCGCTGGAGCTGCGCAACAACATCTGATTCTTTTCCGATTCAAGCGCCAGCGCCTGATGGGCACGGCGTGCTTCGGTCACATCGATCGCATTCGCGATGATTCTCACCACGTGTCCGAGCGGGTTGATGATGGTCGAGAAGTACAGGTCGAGGAGCAGTTCACGGCCATCTCGGCGCTTGAGACGGCTCTCGTAGGAGGCCGTCACGTCCTCCCCCGAGGCCAGCCGCTGGATCAACTGGACGAAGGTCCCGTTCTCGTCTTCGTCGCCCTGGATGCCGAACTCGGTGACCTTGCGAGCCAGGAAGTCCTCGCGCGTGAAGCCCGTCAGATTAACCGCAGCGGTATTGGCCTCGAGGATCCGACCGGAGCTGGGTTCGAACGACACCATGGCGGTGGGTGAGCGCTCGAACAGTTCGCGGAAGTTGCTTTCAGCGGTGGCGAGTTGCTGCTGGGACTCGAGGATGTAAACCGAGGACATGACCACGACCAGCCCCAGGATGTCATAGGACCCAAGCAGCACCCCGTGGACGAGGCCCAGCCGAACCAGGATGATTTCGGCGGTACCGAGGATCACGAAGCCGAAAGCGCCCAGCATCCACAGACGGCCCGGTTCGCGGGTCTCCCGATAGGAGCGTAGTAGCTGCACGAAGGCGTAACCTAACGATGATAAAACAACCGCCGTCGGGATGGCTGCGAAGTAGCCCGGCTGGCCCCGTGCGATGGTAATCACCTCACCCCAGGGCAGGGTCTCGCGGGCGATGCCGTAAAACTGCCGGAACTGCAAGGTATAGGGTAAGACCATTTCGATGACGATGAGGGCGGCGAAGGCCGCACCAAAAGCCACCACGAACCAGTGTGCCAGGCGTTTGGCGTAATACAGCGTAAAGACGGCCAGGGTGTAGACGAGCAGCAGGGCGAAGATATGCTCGAACTTCAGGCGTTCGAGGTACCCCGCTGCGGTCAGGCTCTGCACGGTGAGCATGTGTGAGAGCGAGAGCAGGAGCGCAAACAGGCAGACGACCGCAAACAGGGTATGCAGTGTACGGTGCACGGCGCGTCGACTGATCATCAGATGATGGATCAGGGCGTAGATCAGGATGCCATCAATGCCGGCCATGACGAGCTGGCTGAAATTATGGGACACGGACACACTCCACCATAGGCGAGCCCGCGCCTTATTTAGTTATTTCCCCCTGGACCGCTCTTTTTTTTATGAGTGTATTAGTCAACTACCCAGAAGATGCAACAAGCCGCTGATATTTTCAATCGATAACGTGTCGGCCCAATTGGGTATCGAGACCCATCTGCTTCACGACGCAGCAGACAATGGCCTGGTAATAGGGGTCACAGTAAGCCACGGCGCGCATTAGATCGTCCTGGCAGATGTCGCCGGCGCAGTATCGGTCGAGCAGTTCGAGGAGAGCCGTATAGGTGGGGTCATGTTCGGCGTGGCGGATCCACACCGCAGCGTCGCAGGCGGTCAGGGCGCTTGTGAGGTCAGGGGACAGGGGGCTGGGTGTTTGCACCACGGAGTCCTTCCATACGGTGATCGGGGCACAGGGGTGGTGTAAGCCATCTCCTGCCATCCATGTCGTGGGAGATTAAGGAAGCCATGGCCTTCGAGTGACCACACGAAAATCAGGGTATAGCCTACGACTAGACTACGTGCTGGGTCTCCGCTGCGTTACCGGCCAGGGGGTCCTGCGACCGCAGGTGCGCACTGGACTGGATCACGAGCTCGGCGAGTTTAGCTACGGCATGCACCGTATAGGGGTAGATCAAATGGCCGGCCGCCAGCATCAGGTTGGCGCGCAGGCCGAAGTCCTCGACCTCGATCCCCTCTTTGTCGGTAATCGGCGCACGGGCATCTGGACGGGTGTCGTAGTTGAGCGGTCCGTGTGACTGTTGCACGCGCTCGTAGTGGGTGAGTCCATCCACGTTGTAGGCCACCACGACGCGGTTAAGGGCGGCCGCGAAGCCGACCTCGTAGACGGTCCCGCTGTCCGGTTCAGGTCCGCGAAATCCGGCGAGGTTGGCGAGCACCCCGTCGGCTTGCCTGATGTGTGACAGATTGCGCGCGCGGATCGTCGCCGGCGCATCGGTCGGCAGCGCACCGGCATCGATGGGCGAGATGGCACGCAGTCCGAACTTGAGGCACAGCGCTTTGAGTTGGTCAAAACGCGCATCGGCGTCGGGGTAGAACAGATCGGGACCGGCGAGATACACAGTCCGGTAAGTGTTATTCGGGATCATCAGGCGACCTCCTCGATATCGTTCAAGTCATCGAACAGTGAAGGCGGATTGCTCGGCATCGGTCGCTTGCGTGCGGCCGGTGTGGCGGTACTCGTTTCGCTGGCTACCTTGGGTGTGGACGGGCTGTCCGTCGTTGTGGGTACCGATGGCGCGGGCAGGGCGGGGCGAGTCACCGGAAGGGCTGCCGACGGTTTGGCGAGAGACGGGGCCGGGGCGGGGGTCATCCTCGCTTGAGTCGGGGCCGCGGTCGACGTCGAGGCCTGCGTGGGTCCGGCCAGCGCGCGGTCGACGTCGAGGCCTGCGGCTTCGTGAATACCGCGGAAGGCATCCAGGACCTTCTGCGCGGCCTGGTCATGCGCGGCTTGATTTTCGGTGTGAACAGTCTCACGGGCATGGTGCAGCGTGCGCAGCGGGCTGTCGTAGGCCCAGCGGCACTTGGATTCGAGCTGGTCGACCAGCTTGTCGTGGAACTTGTCGGCCTGCTCGTATTGCTTCCAGAAATCCGGCCCAACTTCGCTGGCGCTCGTCTCCGGCGGGATCCATTGACGGTGTGCGCCGATCACCCGGTTGAGGCGATCGACCAGGTCCTTGCGTTTGGGGAAGAGGTGAATCGTGCCGATGCCTTTGTAGTAGCGCATCTGGAAGTACGTGCTGTCGATACGCTGACCGCGTAGCAAGTCCTTGAAATGATCGCCGGCCGCTTGGACCAGACCGTATTCCGGGGCTTCTTTGCCGTCGTCCAGTAACGCGAAGGCCTTGTCCAGCTCGGCCAGCACGCGTTCGTCCTCGTACCACAAGCTCCTGCTCCAGGAATCCGCGGCCCGGGCCTTGAGGATCACGCGCTTGTCGCGCAACCGCCAGCCGAGGCCCTTGTGCCGGTCGTTGCTCTTCCACCCGCGAAAGTAACTCAGATTGCCGGAGGCGTATCGCGTGAAGCTGTCGAAGGTGTACTCGAGCGTTTCGAGCTGAAGTTCCCACATGTTGGCGAGCAGACCGCCGAGAAAGCCGTAGACATTCTCCAGGGTGAAGTCGAGCTGCTTGATCTGGTCGAACTCCGACTCGAGGCGTTTCTGTGCCTGCAGGGATAGCCGGCTTCTGATCTTGCTGGTGTTAAGTATCCGGTTCCAGGCACGATCTTTGAGATCTTCGTAGCGCTCGGCAAAGGCCTTCTGCACGTCGTCGATGGGGCGGCTAGGTGCGCTCTTGCCCTCGATGGTTTCCATAAGGCTGCGGCCCAGTATCGACACGTAGTGACCTGCTCGCACCTCGGCCACGATGGCATCGGTCGTCGTCTTCACGGCCGCCTCGAAAGCAATCACTGCGTTCTCCAGTTCGTTTTCCGGCAATGCCAGGGCGTTGAGGTCGACGGGCGCCTCGGGGGCCGACCTGCCACCCTCGCGCTCTTTCTTGAGGTCGCCGATCACGTTGCCCAGGATATCCGCGCCTTTATCCTCGGGTTGCTTGTGCAGGTGGATGATCACGCAGTCGACCGCAGCCTTGCGCTCGGCATCCTCGAAGGCGTTAGGCACATGTTTGACGATTCGCCCGTGCTGTTCGATCAGCTTGACCAGGCGCAGACGTTCCTGGGTGCAGGGATTGTTAATCGTCTCCACGTTGAGCAGGGCGACGATCTGCGCGTTCCAGGCGATGTCCCAGGCGTGGAGGACGTGGGCCGCCCCCGCTTGGAAGGGTGGGTTAAGGATCATCCCGCTGTAGACCGAACCGCGAGTGAATTTCAGGAAGTCGTAACCGATGATGCGCACCGAGGGGAAGCGCCCACGCAGGGTGGCCTGACGCATCGGGTCGATCTCAATGACGTCGACCTGCTCCGTGCGAAAGCGACGATCAGGCATGGCTGCGATCAAGGCGCCGTCGCCGGCGGAGGGTTCCAGGATGCGTTGGGGGAAGGGTTCCACAAATGCGCGCCACATGTCCCAGCCCAGACCGTGAGGTGTGGGATAGAACTGCAAGGGATCGGTTGATGCCATGTGAATTCTCCTATCGGGTCAGCCGCCAGTCGGTGACCTTATTGGCTAATGGTATTATACCATCTTTCCTGTGTCATCATGGGCCATGACGAACAAGCTGTGTATAAGCCTGGGGATTGTCAAGGCGCCTCGTGCCGGTAGGATTAAGCCGGCGATAACCCGGTAGTCCGTGCAACGACCACATCAGCACCAGCGCCCACTCACCGTGAAACGACCACGCAGGATACCGCCGCCCGCTGCCGGTGCCGGGGACCAACAGTGGCCCCTGCAGTAAAAGCCCAGACCTCGGTGCCCGTAATCCGCCCACGCCCGTGCAGTGGCCACGGCGATCAAACGGGACGATACGGCACGACCAGGCGGGCAGGGTCAGGGCTTCGGGTGTAGGGATCGCCGTGTCACCGCCACCGCGGCGTCCGCGCTGGCGGTTTCCTGAGTACTGCCAAAACAGGCGGCGCACCGCTGCGGCTGAAGCGCATGCACACCCACACCAGGGCGCCCAACCAGGCACACACAAAGCCCAGGGTGCACCCACACCCACACCACACCACCCCACCCACAGCGGCGTGGTCAATCCCGCGAGCGTCAGCGAAGCGCGCGCCGCAGACTCGCACAAAACCCTCCCCGCGCCCGCGCCACCGCCACCGACATCACAAGCACAGGACCCAGCCCCCACCCGCCCCGCCGTGGCAACTCCGCGACCACGGATACAAGCACAGCACCTAACCACCCCGCCCCGCAAACCGGGTTTGACCAGACCTTGATCTTGTGGGGTGGCTCTGTCCTACGTGGAGACCGACAGGCCCACGTGTTTCAGGTAAGGAACAAATAAGGAGGGGGTAGGGGAGGTGTAAGCGAGTAAAGGGGGTGGTCGTGCAGACCCGTGTGGATAGGTAAGTAAGGCAGCTATAGGGGAGAACAAGAGATAACGCAGGGGCGCGGTTCTTTCACGTCTGAGTCTGAGACACAGGAGCGCAGCGGATGTGGGTCAGACCAGGTAGTGTCGGTGTGCGCCATGACGGGGATACGGGGGGTGTTCGCCGCCGATGCTGGATTCGGGCAACGCGCTGTCTGGAGGTAGGATGAAACGCGGGCAGCGAGCCCACTAGTACCGCGTCCGTCTCTCTGGCTCTGGCCACGCCCCCAGGCGGGGCTTGAGACAGAGATCGCTTGGGTTAGCAGAGCACAGAACCTGAAGCCGGCGAACAGGCAATCAGCCCGCACACAGAGATGGCTAGGACAAGGCCTTTTCCACCAAGGCCGTTATCCGTTCAGTCTGCGCCCTGCGGAGGCTGCTGGCGCCGCGCTGGAAGTTCCCCAGTACATTGAGCACTGCGGTGCGGCGGTTCATCAGGAACGATACATCTGACAGGATGTCATTCACACGCTCGTAAGAGTCTGCGAACTCGCCACGTGAGGATGCACGACGAGCCAAGTTGGCTCTAGGCAGGTGGACTGCGCGCCATTTGGTCTTGCCCACCCTCTCCCAGCGGTAGGCCCGCGGTTTGCCGTCACTCCACCTAATGAATACCTTGCCGCTATGTTGGGGCTGGATATCCTCGAGCGTTTTCGCGTACGCGTGGATCGCCACATCAATTTCGTAGAGCAGATCGCTCAGAGCATTGGCTGTGTCGAGCGCTTCTTTCGCAAGTCGTACCGGGATATCGCTATCCGGTTCAGATGCCAGCTTCCCGGCCATGAATAAACTCCAAGTCTGTGTCTGAGACACGGGCGCAACGCGCTTGTGGGTCAGACCAGGTAGTGTCCGTGCGCGCCATGACGGGCATACGGGGGTTTTCACCGCCGATGCCGGATTCAGGCAACGCGCTGTCTGGAGGCGGGACTAAACGCGGGCAGCGAGCCCACTAGTACCGCGTCCGTCTCTCTGGCTCTGGCCACGCCCCCAGGCGGGGCTTGAGACAGAGATCGCTTGGGTTAGCAGAGCACTAATCGGTTATCACGCCTAAATACGGCCCATAACGAACCAGTGCGAGTATATATGGATCGAAACAGAAGTAGTACGTGGCGGACACGTATTGATCTAAACACGACCCAACTCGATGCGGAGATTAAGGCAGGCATAGCCGTATGAGGGCGATCAAACTGGCGTCAATTTATAAACATTTATAAACACATCCGGCTGTCGAAGTACCTGGGACCGCCTAAACGGCCTGAAAAGGGCTGAAATATTCACCTTGCCCGCCTTGGAAACACGGGCGATAACGAACCAGTGCGTGGATATATGTTTATATCGAATTCGAGCCAATACGCTGCGCGAAAAAACAGGGTAATTTATAAACTTTTATAAACCGGTTGTCGCAACGGATGAATGGTATAATACTATTCGGGCACTTCCACAGAGGCCCAATCATGACCAGCCCAGCTACTGTAGCCTTAGACGTTGGCCGTTCCGCACTAAAGGTTTCTTACAGGGAAACGTCAACAGGCAGGCTCTGCCAGAACCTCATCCCGTCTGCGGTAATTCCCGCTTTCAAGATTACCGATGCCACCGAGGCAGAGCGGGCGGCGAAGGACACGGTTACCGTCCATGGCCAGCCCTACTTTGTGGGCACGACTGCACTCATGCAGGCGCGCGAGTCGGACAACGCACTCACGGATGAGTGGGTCTACTCCAACGAGTACCTTGCACTCCTGACCCATGGGCTAAACCAATCCGGCGCGCAAAACCCATTGTTGATGCTCGGCTTGCCATCAAGGGCTGCGAGACTTCATCGGCAGAAACTCAAAGACCACGTGATCGAGCACTTCGGCCTCGATGCGAAAGTCATGCCCCAGCCGATGGGCATCTACTACTCACACATGCTCAACGACATCGGCGTCCCAACGCCAGGCAGAGTCTTGTCTCGGGAAAGCTGGGCGGCAGTCGACGTGGGCCGCTACAGCACGGACCTGATACTCATCCTTGATGGCGTCTGGATTGAGCAGGTCTCCGAATCCTGCGCGGGCGTTGTTACTGCGGTAGACCACTTGCGCCGCTCACTTCGCGACGATGGCGTTGAACTCGATTTCACCGAAGCCGAGGCGGCGCTGCGCACAAAGTCCCTACGGTGGTACGGCAAGCAACGCGACATTTCACCATTGGTGGACAAGGCTATCGAACACCTGACCAATGACATCACTTCTACGGTGACTCGCTTACTCAGTGATTACGTCCGCAAGCTGGACGGTGTGCTGGTCGGCGGCGGCGGGGCGCAGTTTGTTGCCGACGCATTTCGCGCGCGGTGGCCGCATGTGGTCATCCCGGAGGATATTCGGTTCGCAGTCGCAGAAGGGATGCGGCGCTCGGGCGAGGCGCACATTCGTGCGCAACTCAAGAAGCGGTCCGCCTGATGCCAGCGCAGCTCCCCGTACGCCGCAAGAAAGGCGGCGGCAAGCCAGGGGTCAAATATCTCAGGGTCACGATCACAGAAGCGGATGACCCAGAGCTTTACGCGTTCATGCAGACCATACCGTGGGGCACAGCCACCCAGTTTCTGCACAGTGCACTTGTTGCAGCGATGCTTTCTGCCCAGGGACGGGCAGAAGCGTCCGCGCCTCTCATGGTTCGAGCAGTCCCCGCAGCGCAACCGGAACCGGCGGAGCCACAAATTAGCGCCGAAGACGAAGAAGCGCTCGTCATGAACATGGACCAATTCTAGGAGGATCACCTCGATGTACCACCACTCCATAGTTGCCTCTATTGGGTCCGCGCTCATACATGGCGCCATCTACCGTGTCATCTGGGGTATCACGCGCGGCCTTGGTTTGGTTGGGACACTCGCCGCCTCTGCTGCCATCCTCATCATCGGCGCACTGCTCACGCGCCTCTCACGACGTCGCTAGCACCATGAATCATCAAGACAAGCGCCTCATCTCCCGCGAACCTTGGTGGGCCAAGCCACCCGAGCCCGGCCAGGACGAGCTTTCAGTCGAGTGGGGCTGGTTGGAACATTGGTCCGATGGCAGCTGGAGATTTGACGAAGAGCGCCCGTCTGACGCTCAAATCAAGAACCGTAAAGGTTGTCGCCTAGCCTAAGCAGCTCCCGCGCATAGTCACCCGTGCAGGTCAAAGCCGTTACAGGTACTCGACCTGAACCCAGGCATCCGGGCATGGATGCGCAGGAGATACGCCAATGAAGCAATCTGGACGGTCTTTGATCGTGCTCGCCCAGGCTACGGCCAACGCGCTTGGCCTTATCCCAATTTTCAAAGGGGATGGCGCCTGGACCGATGGCAAGAAGTACATCTTCTTCCCATCTTTGCGTGCGATAGGCACAGAGCAACAAGCAGCGCTCCTACCGGGGTTGGCTGTGCACGAAGGTATGCACGTCCGCCAGACAGACCCGTACCCGGAGGACTTGGGTGCTTTCGGCAAGAGGCTCTGCAACGCCTTGGAAGATATACGCAACGAGCGAGACGCCCAGCGTCTCTTCCCCGGCGCCAAGGCGATGCTGCATGAAACTGTTAAAGCAGCCATCGCTATCGAGTGGTACCGCCCTCCGGAGCCTTCTGACTCCCAGGCGACCACCCTCGATGCTGCGCTGTTCTTGCCACTTCGCTCGTCCGAGTTGGGACACAGCGTTGTCGATGAGATGGCCGAGCAATACAAGGAACTCGCTAACCAGATTTTCGGCGAGGACCTCATGAACGATCTGCATACGCTCGCGAGACAGGCGACGTTAGCCTGCAACACGGCCGGCGTAGCACAGGGTGTACGCCAGATACTGGCTCGACTCAAGCAGGAAATGGAGCAGGATCCACCGCCACCCGGTAAGCCGAACGCAGACTCCGAGGCTTCCGATGACTCCGATGATTCCGACGACAGCAACACGTCCGACGAAGCAAACGGGTCTGACGACACCGAGGATGAGTCCGAGGGTCAGGGTGATTCCGAGGCTTCCGATGACTCCGATGATTCCGAAGACAGCAACACGTCCGACGAAGCAAGCGGGTCTGACGACACCGAGGATGAGTCCGAGGGTCAGGGTGATTCCGAGGCTTCCGATGACTCCGATGACTCCGATGACAGCAACACGTCCGACGAAGCAAACGGGTCTGACGACACCGAGGATGAGTCCGAGGGTCAGGGTGATTCCGAGGCTTCCGATGACTCCGATGATTCCGAAGACAGCAACACGTCCGACGAAGCAAGCGGGTCTGACGACACCGAGGATGGACAGCAACACGTCCGACGAAGCAAACGGGTCTGACGACACCGAGGATGAGTCCGAGGGTCAGGGTGATTCCGAGGCTTCCGATGACTCCGATGATTCCGAAGACAGCAACACGTCCGACGAAGCAAGCGGGTCTGACGACACCGAGGATGAGTCCGAGGGTCAGGGTGATTCCGAGGCTTCCGATGACTCCGATGACTCCGATGACAGCAACACGTCCGACGAAGCAAACGGGTCTGACGACACCGAGGATGAGTCCGAGGGTCAGGGTGATTCCGAGGCTTCCGATGACTCCGATGATTCCGAAGACAGCAACACGTCCGACGAAGCAAGCGGGTCTGACGACACCGAGGATGGCACACCTAAGCAAGGCGGTTCTGCAGGTAATCAACAGGTAATTGCCAGTGTCCTCGATGCCGAAGAGTCTGACATCAGGGACACAGACCTCAGCTCGCTACTAAAGCAGGAAGACGACAACCCACTGGCCCCTGTCGATGATGGCGACCAAGATGACGACGAAGCAGAAACGCTGACTCTGAGTAACCTCCTGCTTCTGGAAACACCAGTTAATCCACTGGAAGCCACCTTGGCAACCAGGCTGGCAGGTCCACTAGAAGCACTTTTGGTCGCAAGGACCGAAGCACAGCGCCATGTTCAGGATATGGGACGCAGGGTATCCACAAGGCATCTCGCACGCGCGATGGTTTCGGATTCGCGCATCTTCATCAACAAGACCGAAGGCGAGAAGCTCGATACACACGTGGTCATTCTCGGGGATGTCTCCTGGAGCATGGGCTATCAGGTGGATAGCCATATCTGGCAAGCGGCTGCGTTACGCGTGACTGGCGAAATGCTGGAATCGCTTGACGTGCCTTTCGCGGTTGGTCTTTTCGACAGCGCCGTATACCCGGTAAAGGAAGAACATGCACCCTTCCGCAAGTCGATGATCTACCCACTCGCAATGGGTGGAACGGAGATGGCGGCAGCGCTCTACTGGGCAATCCAGGTCAGCATGTCAGCTTCTGAGAAGCGTCATGTCATCATCCTGATGACTGATGGAGTCCCCAACAATCCCCCGGAGGTTGCCGCCGCGGTCAACGAGGCGCACCTGATCGGGATTGACGTCGCGCCTGTCTTCATCGGCAACACGTTTTTGATGGAGAAGAAGAAAGAAAGGTCGTTGGTGGAGATGGAAGCCGCATTTCCGGTTCCACCGCAGTACGCACCAACTGGTGAGCAGATCCCCGCCGCCTTGATCAATGCGTTGGAGATCACGTTAGAGCTGTAACCACGGACCCGTTAGCGATGCTAACGGGTCTCTTCTTTGTCCTTGTCGGACAGCGCCATGATCAACGAGGAGCGTGACAGCTTGCCGCAGGCCTTCTCATAACAAGCCACTAGGGCGACACGGGTCGCCACCGGTGTCTTAATCCAGTCCTGGTAGGTAGGCGCTATGGCAGAGAACTCATCATCGTGCCGCATCTGTTCGTAAAGCTCGTTGATGATGACCTCAAGGTCTCGCTTGTCCTCGAAAAAATCATCTTGCTCAAGAAGCCCAAGCTCGCGATATAGAAGCCCCAGCGGCATGCTTAACAAGAGAGCGAGCGAGCGAAGAGATTTGTAGCTTAGCGAGGAAAATTCGACATCGCTTTTAAGCAGACCGCGAAACAGGGCGCTAGAGATACCCAGCTCACGGCTGATACGGGCGATATCGATGTCTTCATCATTGTCCAGAATGTTCCCTAGCAACTGCCTAATCCTGCTTGGGCCACTCAGCTGTATCGAATTCTCCATATATCCTCGCTGCAGATGATCGAATAATAATAATGGTATTATACTATTCTGGTGTTGACTTCATAATGATTCACAAAAAAGCAAGATGGAGGTTATCGGATGCCACGTCACTACCGACAGGCACAGCTGGGACATACACAGAGCAGCATGCTGGTGGCAGGCGCTCTGAACGTGGTCTGGCTGGCCGGGTTCTTGCGGAACCCGTCACGCACCGAGGACGGCAAAACGACCTTCCTCATCCAGCAGACCAACAATCCTGACAAAGCGATCCCGGTACAACTTCCATCTAACAAGAGACTGAGAAACTCGTTCCGCGACAAAGGCCCCGTGAAGGTCGTGGGGCACATCATGGGGACCCAGAAGGGTAGTCAACGGTCCGCCTATGTGCGAGTCATTTCTGTAGAGCGGCCCACCCAGCTCGAGATGCCGCCATCTATCGCGTGGATGGATCACCTCAGGACCGAAGGCACGGATACCTTCAAACCCTTTGTAGACGGACAGCGTCTCTCTCAATCCTCAAACAGCGTAAAGATCGCAGGTTTTGTCGGATCGATCGTGAAGCAGCCCGTTAAAGCCAATGGCAACGGGCAGACTGGCACCGCGCGAGCCAAATATCTCTGGCTGCTCATCAAGCAAGTAGAAGACGATGGAGCTGCCATCCCTGTACGCGTCAGCCGATACACGGATGTGTACGCCTCGCGCTTACAGATCGGTCAACCCGTTATGATAGAAGGGAATATCAAGATCGACCAGCACAGCGGGGTATTCATAGACGCTCCGCATGTTCTGCAAGCAGAACCTGGCGATATTCCTTATCCCCCAGAATGGGCCAAGAAAATGCTCCTAGATTTCATAGACCTGACCCGTCGAAGCACTGAGCGTGTCGCCAAGGCACAGGCTACGCAGCCGGAGACATCAAATACAGACCCGGCACCCAATATAGACAGGGATGCGGCTCATGCGCATGGAGAAGGGGCACCAGCCAGGCGCCTTGCCAGCGCATCTGACTTGTAGCGCCGCATGAACGTAATCCCACTAGACAAGTCACTTCGCTGCGCCTGGCAACCGCACCTCGATGAACTCCCCTTATGGATACGTGAGGACGCCTATTCCTATACGCTCGAGCGCACTAGGCAGTCAGGTCAGACTGCGCTAGAGGATGGCATCCAGACCTTGGCTAACTACAAGACTATGCCGCTCTGGATCTTCAACACCGAGAAAGCTAGAACCTCAGCGCTTGAAGCCCACACGCAATACGGCCCGGGCGGTCTTCTACTCCTGTCTAGGCGACGCTTGATGGAAGTGAAGCCTCAAGTCGCCATACTGCACGCGGATACATCTCACCAGCATCGCGCCTGTCTGATGAGGCACCTTTCAGAACTGCATGCTGAAAAACCCATAGGCAAAATCTACTGCACATACTCTGCCAGCCCACAGGTGAGCGAGTGGGCGCGTAATAATGGCGTGTGCCTGGAACAAGCCAGTGACTACACACTACTCCTGGCCCCATGGGACCCAGAAGGTGGCGTGGTTCTAAGCCGGCACGTTGCGGATCACGGCAATCGCGATAGGGATGCGTAATCCACTCGTTCAGTCTGCGATCGTTGTGACTGGCCTTTGGTGGTCCATCTCTGCTTTATCGTTTATCAAATCATCTGAGATAAAGCACCTCTACGATCCAGTGGACCTGCTGGACCGGGTGACCAAAAGTCTCTCAGTTGATGTACTAGCCATGGGTGCGGCCGCAGGTACCGTCGCATTGGTCATCGGCGCATTCCGGCTCAGAAATAAGCAGGCACTCAGCGGACGCACGTATCAGGGTTTTACCACCACGCTTGGCATTATTCCGCCAGGTCTCGGTGCGCCTAAACGACACCAGAATGCAGCGCCGGCGTTCCCGCAAGACGACCCATTGCATGAATGGCATCAGCGCATGCAAGGGCATCCGTCTCATGCCGCAATGCTCAAAGCAGTCATAGAAGTCATGGCCGCTCATGACACCCCTGCAGCACCAGTCTCAGGCTGGCATGCAGACCTGAGTCTGTTCGAGCACTCATGCAACGTCTGTCGTTACATGGTCACTCATGCGGCAGACCATACCTACGAACCGCACATCAACCAGCAAGGACAAATAACACATCCTCTGCATGATCCGATGTATCGGTTTGACCCAGACGACCCCTTGGTGGGTCTCGTTGGCATGGCGCATGACCTCGGCAAGGTAGAGACCTACATACGCGACAAGGGTGGGCTGATCGTAGAAAAACGTCATGACCACGACCGTCTTGGTTCCTTCATGCTCGCTCGCTTACCGGAAGCATGGGACCTCCCCGCTGAAGATCGACAGGATCTTATAGCGGCGATCGCTCACTACCATCACCCCAACTACATGTCGAACTCTGTGAGCGACCGCGCGCGCGCGCTCATGGAATACTTGCGTGAAGCGGATGCGCAGGCATCAAAAGAAGAAGGTCGTGAAATCCTGAGTCCCAGAGACACCAAAGAGGATGACTCGGTAGATCCCGTCTTCGAGGCATTTGCTGATCTGCTTGCAATCCCTGGCCGTCTGAATGGGAAGAACCCGAGTCTGAGGATCGGCTACAAGCACAAAAACAGGCTTTATCTGGCAGAGGAGCCTTTGCGCATCGCGTTAGCGGAGCGACTGGGTTTGAATGCCGCGCAACGCAAAAAACAGCTTGCGGATCGCCGTTATGTATTAACGGTAAATCTTATGGAAAATCTGGATAACCGCGACCTGCTCTTCAAGAACCACAACGGACAGACATACTCAAAAGAGCGCGCTTATTGGAATGTGACCTTTAAGCTGGTCAATATCAAGGATGATTCGAAGTCAAAAATTATCCAGCAAAAGCACCTGATCATCGTCAAACTCGAAGGCCAGCTTAAATATCTGAGTCAGGCGATACCTGACAGTCTCGGGATACCTGAGACTGTCGAGCCATACTGGGGTGTCCGCGCAGCATTCAGAAGCGATGTAGACAGCGCAACATCAACAACACCAACGACCCGGACACATGAGCCCGCAGAAAACGAGACCGCAATCGACCTCACACAAGACGAGGTCCAAATGTCGGCTGACGCGTGGATTAACCACCTCAATAAGTCGGCGGCTACAAAACCAGATAATTCAAAGAATCATGATGGTATAGGTGCTCCGGATAAACGATCTGAGAATAGTGACGTACATCAAACTGTCACCGAAATGGACAACAGTATTCACGACGCACAGAATAGACAACCACTTGATAAGCAAGAAATAAAGCAAACCGATCATGACTCGGTTGCCGATGTAACCCGGTTACTTTCCGGGACTGAATTAAGGAAGCTCTACATCAGTCTCAAGCGCGCCGTAAAGCAGAGTACGGTTAGGTACCAACAGGTTGGATGTGATGAACCTGAGTTCGAGAAATACGGGATTTATCTTGATGAGCAAGCAAAGTCGATATTAGGTGCTAACCTCTACCAGATCTTGCTTTCGCACATCAAGAACGGCAGCCCATTAGGCGACATGCTTGAGGCCAAAGAAAGTAAGCAAGAAATCGGGACATACGTGATCATCCTGCAGACAAAAGCAAATACAGACTAATGTACCAATCAAAATCGGTACTGCACTCATAAGTTGGAGGACTTGAGGTGGGAGCGAAGGTAATACAGTTTGTAAATACAAAACCGCCGAGCGCTGATGCTATGGCCGCATCGCTGAACAAAGTGCTTTGCACGGGCCGCGAGGTGATGAGTAACTCGGATCCGGATGCTCAGCTCTCGATGGAGGCCAGGATCAGGCAAATGATGGCTTCATATCACTGCTCATATGATCGCACCGCGGCGATTGTGGCTGAACTTCACGACACGCTGCTACCTGTTGTAGGGCCGGCAGCAGCAGAACAGCTACAAGCGATTCTGTATGCCATCTCACACTGCCTCTGATCCTTCCTGGGGCAACCTCGCTTTAGCCATTCAGGAATATTTGTCAGGACAAGCCACTGAGCGCTCACTGCTTGCACGTGCCTGGCCGCTGTTGCGAGCCAGGGCGTGCCGTCTCACCCAGCGGTATGGCATCAGTGAAGCCGACTCAGAAGACATCGCGCAACAGGTTCTAATCGCGCTACCCGCCAAGATCGCTCAGACCTACGATCCTTCGCGTCCACTCGAACCCTTCATCAATAGCTGGCTCTCAAAAACCGGCGCCGCGCTGTGGAGGAAGAAATCACGAGAGCGCGCGTTCAGTGAGCTTGAGAACTCGGAGGGCGATGGACAGTTACTACTCGACCGCCTCTCAGAAGCCCAATTCGACACGGCAGCCGATATAGATGCCGTAGACAGCATCGACGTTGGTAATGCGCTTTCTGAGTACATGAGGCTCCGTCAGACGCACGAAGCACCAAAACCCATCGTCACCTTATCTCAGAGCCAACCGGCTCCAACCAAGCCCTCAGAATCTGAAAGACAGACGGACCAGCGGGATTCGTTGGGGCAACGAGACCATGACGAGCTTAAGGCGATACTCGCTGAGCTGAGAATCACACGTAATGATTTCGCGGCCCTACTGGGCATAGGCAAACCGAGATTAGCCTCCTACCTCTACAAGGCGACCAAAACCGTCCCCGCAAGCGTCATGGAGAGAGCCCGCGAGGCGAAGAGGATTCATAAGCCCACGGCAGACAACCTTGATGCGCGATATCACGATCGCATCAGCGAAACACTGAACCACTGGATCGAACGATACCGCCTCCCTGAAGATAACAAGCAACTTGGGAAAATCCTCGGAGTGGATCCAGTCACTATCAAGCGCTGGCGGCGTGACCAAATCCAGCCGAGCTTAAGAAAAACCCAGGAATATGAGCAACGTGCGGTTTTATGGGCACGAATGGACGGGGCGGGCAGCTCACCAACAACGTGAACAACTCAGCCATATCCTCGCACGAAGCCGATGAACTTTTGATGAGCGCAAACGACGCAAAAGCGATCTCGTTACAGCCGAAGCCATGAACCAAAAGTGACCACAAATGTATCTCTATTGAATCAGTCAATCTGAATTACAAAGGTTCCTTCACAAAACAACTGAATAACGTCAATGTTGTAAGCTCTGTTGGTAACGGCTTGATAGCTAAATCACGTGGCGGCACGGATGAAATACTCCTCCAGTTTGATGGCAACTGTCACATCGAATACACAGAACTAGATCAGCAGTTTCCTATAGCTGCGCGCAAATAAAGTCATCATCATTGACTAGATGAATGCTTTTCCACGCCCACGCCCACGTCCTGACCGACACACATGGGCGTTTTGTTTCTGGTGCCCAAAAAAAACCTACTGCAGTGAATGCCGCAGTAGGTCTGTATGTAACTACCAAGCCCATCCTCGAGGGGGTGGGGCAGGATTCTCATCCTTACAATCAGGATCATCACCAGACTCGATCTCTTCATCATCGAATCCGATCACCTGGTCATCATCCTCACTGCGCTCTCCAGAGAGGAGCTTCGTAGGATCAGATAGCCAATTCATCAGGCTTTCCAGTCTGACGAAATCACCACCTTCTATGGGCCCAGTCTTAGGCAACTGATTGAGGAAGTCATCAATCGCTGCTACTGCAGCACCAGACATACCAGGTGCGATCCAGTTAAGCGTATTGAGCTTGTTACGGATGCGTTCCAGCACGCGTAGTGACCTACGGTTGGTTTTCGAACGACCAGAGGTCCAGCCGTCCTTGACCAGAGCGCGGACATCCATCGCAAGTTGGCCATCGAGGCCATCGAGCATGGGCGATGCACCCTTGGAGACATCCGTACCTGCACCGTCAGTCGCTAACTCTATCTCGATCGGATATTCACGAACGGTCATCTTGATGCGTTCACGAATCTGAACACCGGTCAGAGCAGCTGCCCTGATTTTGTTCTCCCAGTCTGGATGCAATGAAGCCCATTCATCGACCTTGCGATCAATGTCTTGAGCCAGTTCATCACGCTCACTGTTGAGTTGAGACATGATTACGTCCAGTTCTTCCTTGCATTGAGCCAGATTTTCATCAGGGATGATGTAGACGGACCCAAACGCTATTCCAGTCCTGCGCATGACCCGCAGGACGGCTTGGCGGTTTTTTTTGATGAACCGAAGATCAGCCTTGCTGATCCACCGCTTCACCCCAAGCGACACCAGTTCAGGAGGAACGGCGATGCCACCGATGTCATCGGTGTCCAGGGCCGTGGTACCGGTAATCCCCGTAAGTACGGGGTCGATCAGTGTAAGCTTCATGAAGTTTTCTCCTCTAACCCCGGTCTTTTGCGCGCGAGCCCCGGGGGATGGCTCATTGGGTATTGCTGAACGACGTGGCATAAATGCGCCTCCGGTCGCGTGTAAAAAAAAACCCGCGTGGCATCTCTGCACACGCGGGCAAGGAGGTTACTGGTGGGGTATCAAGCGTTATTCAACGTCCTCTGTGCTTGATGCCGGTAAAGGGATACATCGTTCTGGATTAGGCGGGCGAAATAGCCACCTACGCTGAAACTAATCAGCAATGTCACAACGACAGAGATCAAAATATTTCGAAACATGAGTCAGCACTCCTGGTAATAGGGCGCATGAAAATAGGTATGGGATACGAGAGAATCGGGCCGGGATTGCCGGCAGGGTCACGGCCGCGAATGCGGTTTTGGAACTACGCGCGAGGCGCGAGGAGAATATGCCGGCCTGACCTCTCACTCGGGACGGTGCGCCGCGAGTTTCTGTCTGAATTGACGTGCGCGCGTGTATAAAACGGATGACTGATTCAATCGACCAAGATGGAATACGGTGGTACCGTCACGCCGAAGCGCCGGCGGGGGCGGTTCTTTGCTTCTTCACGGATAGGGATGGAAAGCATCGAGGACCCTCGGCACGCCATGCGGTTGAATGCCATGCGGCCGAAGTCGGTATCGGAGCGGGTCGGACGGGGCAGGCCTACGCCATTCCTCTGCGGGGATCGGGCTCAGCAATTCTTCCGTTCACTGAGTTGCTGCAGCATGTGCGCGGGTTTCTACACTACGCCCGCCGGCACAGTGACGAAGCTTTCGTGGTGAGTGCGTATTCAGAGGCCTGCGCGGGGTACCCGAAGTCTTGGATGGCAAGCCTGTTTTCGGGTTACCCGCCCAATGTCTTTTTTCGTGACTGGGGCTTCGAGCAGGAGATCCCGGTTGCGCATAACCCTTTCCGAGTAGTCGTGGCAGGCCCCCGCCATATGCCCAATAAAACCGAGGTCTGGCGCCGCCTGGATGAACTCTCGTCAAGACTCAAGCCGACCGTTCCGTTCCAGGTTGTGACCAGCGAATCCCAAGGCACGCCCCAATTGGCGCGTGAGTGGGCCATATCACGAGGTCATGCCGATAGGGTATTCACCGCCCCCTGGACTGTGCTCGACGTGCCTGGCGCAATGCCGCATGTCACTGGAAGTGGGCGCGAGATCAACGCGTCGGCCGGGCGCATCAGAGATGCCTGGGTGGCGGCCTACGCGACGCACCTCGTGGCGTTCCTGGATCAACGGTCGTTCAGCACCCGCCACTTGATACAGCTCTGCCGGCAGGAAGAGGTAAAGGTACCTGTGTGGTTGCCGCGGTGGACTGCCTAAAATGCAAAAACCCTGACCAGTGATGACTGGCCAGGGTGTGTTGGTACTACTCCTCGATCGCTTTGACAGCAACATCTCTGTCAGTCAGGACGACTTCAAACCGACCCTGAGCGTAACGCTCGGCACCTCCCTCGAGCAAAATCCTCCGAAGGACGTCTAGGTGCCCGTCTTTGCGCGTGATGGCGATCAGACGGCTTAGCTGCTCGATATCACCATCGCGCTCGGTTGACGAGATCTCACCGTTGTCATCCTCGTAATTGAATGCCTGCAGTACAGCATTCCCACTACTATCTGACGACGGTATCACTAGAATCGACCGGATCGCGTTTTCATCATCATCGGCGGCAGGTCCACCGACAGGCCCTTCATAAAAAAAGCCCAGTGGCACATCGAGTGTTTCATCGCCTCGATGTAGCACGGCCCTTTCACAGATCACGACCTCCTGGTTATACAGGTACGTACAATTAAGCATCTGGTTTTGTGATTCACCACATAACTCCAGCCAGAAATCACGATTCCCGATCTGATCTACACCAGTTTCCTTCTGGTACACCCAGTGACCACCATCCAGACGCCCGTCGAGAACGACCTTATCCCGCAGATATGCCCACATTGACGAAGCAAAGCTGCCGCTTACCGGGTCCTCTCCGAGGTCCCTTTCAGGGTCAAAATCTCCCTTCACGAGATAACCAGGCACCACACTTCGATGCAGCGCTGGGCCTTTTCCTCCAAGTGGGTTATCCCAGTCAGACAGCTTAGGAACGTCTCTGAACCCGCCAATAACTTCGGGTGGCAGATAGGGGTTATCGTTGAGCAGATCGAGCATCCCGAATGTTTCGAGCAGACGGTATGCGCGACTTGCCACGATAAGTGGATCGGTAGTTTCTACCAGCTCACACAACCTTGAGCGCCACCGTTCCTTAATGACGTCGCGTACCAGGTTAATATTTTCGTGATGATTTACGAGAGATTCTCGATCCGGCAACCGTCCTCTAAATTGTTTCGAGTCGAGATGAATGACGTCAGTAATAGAACCTCTGAACATGCTGCTATTACTGACCAGAAAGCCCTGCAGGTAGACTGCAAGATGAGTGGCAGGCCTAACGTGTTCCAGGTCTTCCTCGATTGAGACTATGCTTGCTGAACCGATACCGACGTCTTCAAAAATCAGCCCACTATCGAGCGCATGCTCTCTCTTGAGCAGGCTGCCATTACAGCAGACAGGGATCGGGAAACCCTTGCACATGTGCTCAATGATGCAGAGCGCATGCTTGTCATCCACCACGTGCCGCCAAAATTCCTTCGATAGCCCATTCAGCCTGATCACTGTGCCGATCATGGCGCCCGCTGTCTCGCACGGGACGACATCAATCGCATCGAAGTTCAATGCATCCTCGGTGGAAAACGACACTCGCTTACCCAGGCTTTCAACCTCGACGACTCTTGCTGCGAACAAGGCTGATAGAAAGCCCAGACCATACGGGCCTTCCTGAGAGACAGTTTCTGCATCCCATCCAGAGTCAGCCAGGCTGAATAACACCTGAAAATCAGCGATGCCATTGCCATCGTCTTTGATGATTAGGCTATCCCCTGCGCAGTCGACTTCGAGATCAACCTGCGTTGCTTTCGCTCTTCGTGCGTTCTGTAGTAGCTCCTTGAGGAAGGTCGTTCCGGTAGAAAAGGCGGAACGCAAATGCTGGACCAGTTTCTGTTGATTCACTTCAACGGTTACTGTGCTCATCGCTTATGACTCCTATCACCCTTGCCTGGGCCAGGTCGACGGCAAGATGCCATCAACTGTATTGCTGGGCACAAAGGCACAAACTGGTGCTCAAGGATTCACGCGAGGCGCGTTATTAACCTGGGTGTGACCACCGATAATCGCGGTCGGCTCGAGGAGTATCAGAAGATGCTTCTGGCCGGAGCCAATCTCAAATGACGAGGCGCAAAGAGGCGGCGTATGACCATGTCCTGCTGCATGCCATACGGACCGCTTGGCCCGTATGGCACTTCTTATTGAAGCCTTCAGACCAACACGCTTAGCTCACTTCGCCCACGTTGATTGCGAGCTGGGTGCCGATCCCGCCTTCTGCATTGATCACCACGGGGCTATCCAGGCGCCACAAACCACTAGCTTTGTCTTCGACGGCACCCGGCAGCTTCTGCTTGTAGTAGAACTGCCCTGTCACAGTCAGTTCCTGCAGGGGTAGGTCGGCAAAACCGACACGCGCCGTTGCTTTGTAGTTCTGAGTGTTGCCTGGGATGCTGAGATTGATGGTTTGGCCCAGGTTGAAGCTCTTTGATGCTGTGTGCGTCTTGCTCGTGGTCTCGCCGAACGTCGTGCTGAAAGATGTCGTGACGGTGCCGGAAGTGGAATCTACACCCGGCACGCCCGCGGTCTCGGTCACAGAGATCGTCACTCCCATCGTCATCGAATACTGCAGCTGCACAGAACTCGAGATCGTGTAGGTCTGACCCTCCGCAATCGACAGCTGTACCCCGATCGGCGTCGACTTACCGTTGTCACCGGTGATGGACTCCTCGATCACCTGGTTGGAGGGTAGGCCCACGGTATACGGCATAGAGGCCGACTTGATGTTGGCTTTTACCGGCTGATAAAGGGTCCATTTAAATGCATGGATCCGATCATTAAAGCCGTTGTCCGTGAAGTTGGCGGTGGCGGGCTTTTCGTGACTCTCGAACGTGTTGGTCGCGCCGAAACTGACGTGACTACCAGAGCCATCATGCTCTGTGGCGAGTACGCTGAGCTGCGGCGGCGTCAAACAGGGGTAGTTGATCGACGAAATCTTCCCGTCCAGGAACCAACCAGACAGATTATTCCAACCCAGGCCAGGATCCTTCGGTGATTCATTCTGTGGGCCCGTCGGCCACTCAGCCGCAAAGATCGTATTGAGCGGCCCTTCCTGGTTCACGTCCCGGAACAGTTGAATCCAACCCTCAGCTAGGTCGACCTGGCGCCATATACCGGCTGAAAGGCAGTCGTTGGCACCGTAGGCGGGCAGGTCGACCGTATCTACCTTGCCGGTACCGATCAGATCCACACAGATGCCGGCGCCAGCAAAGTTGTACGGGTTCTGCCGCGAGCTCAGTATGTTGTCAGTCAGTGTGCAGACAACCCCATCAGGCAACTTGAAGGCTATCCAGGTGGCGGCGTCTTGCAGCGGCGTGCCGGCGAATGAGAAGTCCTGGCCCTCAGGGAAGCTCGCACTGTAAATATTGAGCTTGAGCTGTTCGCTCCCCCAGTTGTCGTCCTTGAAGAGGATGATGTCGCCATCTTTCAGATCGAAAGGCGGCTTGGAGGCAACGCGAGGTGGGACATAGAACGGCGCATCGTAAACATTCGGCATTGGGACATGCTCCTTTGGCTTGCTGCGTATGTGCAGCGGTAACCCCCCGTGTACTACGGCCCTGTGGACCGGCCGGCACCGGTGCCGCTTGTGTTCACCAAGCGCGGCTTGCTGCATTACAACGTGATTGGCCGGGAGGCCGAGGTTAGGAGCGGGGAGGGCAGGGCCACCATCCCCAAAAAAGGGGGGGCAGTCAGTGAAGGCCCAGAAACGAAGAAGCCAGCAAGACAAATAGTCTTGCTGGCTGGGAGACACCACAGAAGTGGTGTTAGTTACAAGCGATCAGAGATCGCAGGTAATTCAGGAATCGCAGAGCGAAACCTTAACCGACCGAAGTCGAAAATAACCACAAGGTAACCCGTACAGGACGGGAGAACTTGTGATCTGAAGGCGAACTATTTGCTCAAGAGCAGATAGCGCGCATTGATGGACCTCACGTCATGGTGGACGCGAGCTACGGCGGTAGTGCCCACGGCAATACCGAAAGCCACTAGTCCGAAGACTAGGGCAAGACGGATGGCAGAAGCCATCTAATCTCTCCAAATCGCTGGAAACGCAGCGAGCGTTGCAAGTGAATGAACTTGCAACTGCATTGAGCGGCATGGAGGGATAAAGAAGTCTTGGCGGGTAATGCGGCCACCCACCGCCAAAAAGAAGGGCCGCTTAGACGCGGCCCAAATGGAGCGGTCCTTGGTGGACTCGGTTACCCAGCGAGCGCCACGATTGTCGAAGCGCCGCCCGGGGGCATTCCGCCGAACGCGTGCCACTTCCCGTCTTTCTTGCCTTTGAAGACGATCGTAGGCGTGCCGTTGAAGTGGTATTCGCGCATGGTGGCCTCGTTCTCGGCAATTTGATGCGCAGCCTGCTTCATGGCCGTCGTCGGCTCAGCCATGTCAGCGGGGGTGATCCCACCCTCTTCCTCAGAAGAATTGAAGTTGATCTCGTTGTCGTTCATTGCGTTCAACGGGTCTTTCGATGACATGATGGCCACCGCCTTGCCCTGGCTGCTCTGCTTGAGGAAAGCCACTGGCAGCCAATCGATCTGCAGCTTGCCAGTCTCTACGTCGGTGCGCGTAGCAGCCCACAGCTTGTGGCAAAAGATGCAGTTTGGGTCGAAGAACGCATAGATGAGGGGTCCCTTCGTCCCATCATGAATGACCTTGCGCGTGGCCACCGCGGCGGCCAGCTTCGAGTAATTGATGGGCGTGTTGTTGGCCAGCAGCAGCTTGGCGGTTTCGTTGTGGCCGCCGGGGCCAATCAGAAGACCCAGGATCATGAACTTCTTGCCGCTCGCGTCCGTATAGAACACAGAACTGCGTCCTTGCGGCGTTTTGACGATGTAGGCCGTCAGACCGTACTGCTTGAGAGCGATCTTCTTCTCGACCTTTAGGTTGGCCATGCCGGGTATGGTCTGGGTGATTGCCGGCGCAGCCTCCGGTGCGGCGTGTTCAGCGGCCATGGCGGCTCCGCCCGCCAGGGAGAGGCCGAGGGTCATGATCAGTGATGCAGAAAGTCGCATAGCGAGATCCTCAGTATGGTAGTCGGGAAATAACGCGCAAGAGGACTTACGCGCCTCGGGGTTGGCGCAGTGCGAACAGGGCCTGATTCGCACTCTGCACAAAGGGGTTCACGCATCGCTTGAGTACGTTTTTTATCGTGCGAGTCGATGCGCCGTCTTCGATGGCGATGGCGCCCATAACAATGCCTGTTCGCCCGGTAATTGCGTTGATCTGATTCAGGTTGATGGAGGTGAACTCCATCCCCCATAGAAACTTCTTGTTGATAAAAATAATCCTCATATCGGTTAGCGCGATTAGCCAGGAATTGCCGTCCATAATTCCAGACGCAAACGAAATGACCTGCTCATCATCCAGCAACAATTCCGGGAGATGTTTGAGTTCTCGGCGAGTGAGGAAGCGATCATCGCCACTCTGCTTCGCGATGACCGCGAATTGTTCGGCGAGATCTTTTCGCGTCGCATGCTTGTAGTCGAACGTCATGACGGAACGCTCCGCACGATGAGGATGGTATAATACCATCCGTGACCAGAGATATTAACCCGCGTCCAGTAGCTATTCAGAACGACTCAGCGTTTAGAGACGGTCGATAAAGTACAAGATCACTGGCCGCTCAACACTAGATGCTTAGCCGCGTTACTGGCGCCAGGTTTGGGTGGTATTTGTGTCCAGAGCGGGTATGCAACTCCCATCACCTGGTTCAACTTGAAGTAGCCCAGATAGCGCGAGTCAAACCCTGTCCCATAGGCGTAATAGCTCCGCAAATAAACGTGCCCGGCCGGCACAGGCGAAGTCAGGTTTAAGGTTGGGAACTTATAGCCATCAAAACCCTGTTGCTTTCGCACGCCCATAAGTGAGCAGGTCTCACTGGGGATTGAGACATGTGCTGAGCCACATCTGAAAATCTTGGTACCGAATTGCTCCACATAGGCGCCAGGTAACGCGCCGACACGCTTGATGAAATACTCGTGCTCATGTGTGATGTTCTGGACGTAGGCCCACTTCGGAGCTTGGTATCGGACCACAACGATTTGTCCGATTTTGAGCGTATCAGGGTCGACACCCATATGCAGGACATACAGCCCGACCGGCATAGACTGGGTGTGGTTGAGGATGACGCGCCAGGACGTGAATTTGTTGATGCCCACCACCACCAGAAGTGGAATGGCCAGCGCCCAAACACCATAGGCTAGAGACAAAAATGCAATGCGTTTTAGTTTGGCGCCGGTCATGGTGCTTGTTCTCCCTGTCTGGCTCGCTGGGCGGCCTTCATGATGCTGATGGCCGTTTGCTCCTCTTTCTTGCTTTGCTCCTTGAAATATTGGCTGTATGAGAAGCCGGTGCTGCCTAGTTGCTCATTGACCTTCTGCATCGGCGTGGGCAAGTGCGCGAGCGTTGCAGGCAGTCCGAGCTGCTTAAGCACAGCGGCCGTGATGTCAGGGATACCAGCGACATGCGGAATCGCAACTGCCTGCCTGACGAGGATGATCGTATTGGGACCGGCGACCTTAGCCAGGGTGTCTTTCAACTGTGACGGAAACCCGTTGGGCTGTACCGCAGGAGTGCCACCACTGAGTATCTGGGCAACCGAAGCGCGCTCTGCGTTGATAATCCTGCTCATATCCACGGTTACGACTTTCACGTGCTGATTTGATATGTCGTAATTGGCCTTGAGCCCGAGCACCAGAGCCGCTGACCCGATCACGAGTGCCGCAATAGAAAATGCGCCTGACTTGGTCATCACGACTGCCCTCCCATCAACTCCGTAATACGTGCGTGAGCTAAAGCAGACACCGCCTCATCGACCGTCAAACCTTCATTTTCAAGGGCTGTCAGACGGGCATTGTCACTGGCATCGGACGTGTACACGTAATATGAGTACGGGTCGAGACAGAAGCGAACCACATTGACGCCATCCTGAGAAACAATACCCATTTCTGAAAATCCGCTACCTCGGCGGATCGATTTGAGCATGTCGATATCATATTGCTGATCGGGGATAAGCCCATTCTCTTGGGCGTATTTAATCGCGATATCTTCCTGCAGCATGATGATTTTCCATGCCGAGTTTTCATACGCAGCCATCGCGGCTGGTGATGCAGCACTGTCTTTAAGTGACTGGACAATGACGACTGCACTCGCGAGATATTTCCGCATACGGCGGAATGCTGTCTCGATAAATCTCTTTGTGGAATTACTAGAACCCGACGAGGAACTGCCCGAAAAAAGATCCCACGCTTCGTCCAAAAGACACAGCTTGTGTATAGAGCGGTCGCTTCTATACATATCACGCTCGATATATTGAATTACGAGCTGGAGCACGACGCCACGCAAGTCGAGATCTGCGTTGAGTTCTTCGAGCTCAAGGATAGTGAATCTATTTTTGAACGTAATTTCGGGCTCACCATTGAACCATGCGGCCAGGTGCCCCACTGCATAGGGCTTCATTTGAAGCGCAACATCCTGAACGCGCGGGTCCTCATGCCGAGCCATTTCCTCGTACACGTCTTTAGCACCCATCTCGCCTCCGACACGACGGAACGCTGACACGATGCAGTCTTGGACTGCCATACGCGTGTAATCACTCGGTATGGAAGTCGGGTAGGCCATTGCGATCGTAATATCACGAAGCAACGGCAGCATTTCGGCCAGCATCGTGCCTTTTTTCACGGCAGCCTTGGCGATGAGGTCATCGTCGTCATCGACTGGCTCAGAATCGCCGGGCTTTACTCGATCGGCACTCTCATCCTCATCCATCCCCCAATATGGGTTCATTGACAAAGGCTGATCAGGTCGGAATCGGATGACTTCTCCACCGAATATTTTATTGACCTTCTCGTACGAACCACCCACGTCGATCACGCGCGAGATACCGTCTCGAGCAAGCACATCTGCGATTAACTCATTACCCAGTACCGATTTACCTGAGCCGGTGCGAGCAGCGATGAAAGCGTTGTAGCCAGTCTCGGAGTTAAATAAATCGAAGAACGCCAGCTCGCCGCGCCTTGATACATAGGGAATGCCGCAATGTTCAATGCGCCCCGCCTTCTTGTTGTTCCAGGGTGCGTTACCTTGCCAGTCTCCCTGCACGATAGACGCACATGCGGCGTTGTAACTTGAAACGACGGATGCTCGACGCAAACCCTTGTTGGGTTGATCGATACTTTCGTTGTAGATCCCCGGCAATGACGCCAGGAACACCGGCAAAGTGATATGTGGTTCCCTCGACGCCCTAAAACCAGCGTTACGCATAATCTTGAGGGCCATTTCGACCTCGCTATCAGCGACATCGTTGTGCACGTAGACATTCATGCCGGTGTACATGCGCACCGCTTCATGGCGATCTCTGAGCTGCTTCAAGAAAGCATCAGTTTCGTCACGTCGTTCAAATACCTGCGGGACCATAGACTTGAACCACGCGCTATCCGACATGCACTGCTTCGAAACCATGCCGTATGCAATCTGTACCTTTCCCTTGATCTTGTCCGGATCGGGAACCTGGATATTGGTATACAGCCAAAAGGGGCTGCTGATCCGTGAGGTCTGAGCAAAGGCATCGCCAGCAACTTGCCCCATCCTTGCCAATGGCAATTCATCGGGGTAGACATCGACCGTGATCGGTACAACGCGAACATTTTTCTCAGTTGTACCTGATCTGAAATTTACAGCACCACGAGAAACGCGAATCATGGTGTCAGACTCGTGCACGCCTTCAGGGAATCCCATTTCAGACGTTTTGAGTTCGTCCAATTCTTCGGCACTGATCGAGGGATGCAGCATTTGCCGCAAGAGGCGCGTCCACTCATCTTCTTTCATCAGATGGACACCGCTGGTGCCCAATGACTTGAAAACGCCAACGGCGGATGACTGGTATTCCTGAACCAGGCGCTCGAATTCCTTGAGATCCTCGTCAGAAGCGTGATCCCCTTCAAAGGGTATCCTCGCAAAAAACATAAATCGCGAAGACCGGGGGTGAAGCGGCTCCGATGGGATGAGTGACACGTCATACATGCAGCGCTTGAAGTGATCAGCCCTGTTTATTGCAATGCTTTGTAGGACCGGGTCGTTTGTATTCGAACGCGCAGCAGCCCACGAATTCATCACATGATGAAAATCCGTTGAACACCACTGGCCAAACGTCAACACGCTATTTGTTGGAGCCTTTTTTATTAATTCCTCGATACCAGACTCTGTGTCACTACCCGCAATGGTGAACGGGGAAAAGGCGATACCAAATACAGCAGCTGCACCTGATTTGCCGTCGAGGTAGGCGACATTTCGTACTTTGTCGAATTCCTTGTAGGGCAGAAAATCAGCGAGTAGCGAGTACCGCTCAAGCAAAGCATCCGCGGCAGCCACAGGCAGTGACGACGTCGGGAGTTCTGATGTGAAATCCGCTCTTTTATCCAGCGCCCGGCGCAGCCGACGCATCATCATGCTGAGTCCGCTCATTTCGAATGCACCAAGGTTTCTTGAGGTTGAGTCGCGCCACTGTTGGTTTGACCAGAGGCCTGCTGACCTGGGGTAAAGCCAAGATCCTGCGGCTGGATTGGCCCCAACAGACCAGATGCAACGCCAGGATTCCCTAACGACCCGTAGGCCCAGTGGGAAGGCGTGCTAAAGAAGACATAACTGCCTCCGTGCATGACGCCATTTACTGCGTCGAACCAGGGGGCAATCCACACACGCCAAGGGGCACCCGGTGTGTAAACCGGCGTGCCACCGGTAGGTGGCGCCGGCAACGGGATAAACCGAGTCGGTTGTGTCTTTATCATGTGTGCGTGCGGGTGATGAATCTGTTTCGGACTGTCACCCGCAAACAGACTTTCGGTATCTCCACCGCCTTTTCTTGCCGCGGTATACGTGTCCGATACGGACGCGCAATACCCTTTTTTATCGCTCAACGGGCACCCATATCCCTGTGTTGCGCACCCAGCCAATGAGACGGCAGCTACTGGAACGATCAAGGCAAAACTCAACAAACGCATATTCATGAGTGGGCTCCAGATGTCGATGTAACAGGGGACAACGTGGACGATGCTTGCTGCGTCCCACTTGTGGTCGCTCCCGTAGTGTCATTGCCAGCGGCCGGAATCGTGCCGTCATGCGGAGCGTTCACCACGGGGTGATAAAGTCCTGTGTACAGACTCCATTTCAGACTCACGCCCTTGGTCAGCACGACCGTTGCCTTGCGACCCGGTGGCACCTCTATAACGGGGTAGATCGAAGAGGCTTCCTTGATGTACTGGCGCGCGAGGATTGAGGCGGCGCCGCCAATACCGGCGAAACCTGCACCTTTGAGGATATTGTTCGGTGAGATTGTCGCTGTGGTTGCGCCGGTCAAACTCGACGTCGTCACCGATTCGCTGGCCATACGAGCAATGGATGAAGCGCCTTGTGCAAAACCAGCCAGCAATGCTTTTGCTAGCAGTGCACCTGTGCGATTGATCACCCGCCCACGCATACCCAGCACACCGTCGGAGTCAACGACGTACCCCTGTATCGGGGAGGCGACAACACCGCCAAGGGACTGCGAAATGCAGGAGATATGCGTCAGCCGGATATAGACCCGTTCTGCGCTGAGGTTCCCGTAGCCGCTACCAATCAGGAAGCAGGCCTTGATCCCATAGCGGGCCGCGCCGGGTAGCTGCGCGTTGGATTGAACACGCATCAGAATGGGCTGGGGATTCGATCGCGTGTAGTCAGAGGTGCCTGCGTCCACACCCGTCAGCAGCGCAGCCTTGGCGAAAGATCCCGCCGGCATGTATCCCGCGTACGGGTTTTTCTTCCACTTAACCTTGAGGGTCTTCGCTTTTGCTGGCGCGTTGGCATTGGCGATTTCTAGCGGTGCGGGACCCGAACTCACACTGGCGTTGCCCGAACTCGATTCAGGCGCGTTTCCAGAATAGCCACCCGCTGGAGGCGGCGGCGGAACATATCCCCCATTCGGTTGTGGTGGCATCTTGTATGACGAAGGATTAAAGCCTGATCCAGGCGCCTTGCTGTTAGGTGGCGTCGGAGTATGTTTGCCACGCTGTTCGGCTTCACGTTGCGCCGCACTCAACTCGCCAGCTTGCTTCGACAATGCCGATTTTTCTTCATGCGCCATCCTGACCTGGGTCTGCTGCAGGTTCTGCAGCTTTGTAGTCAAGGTATCGAGTTGGCTCTGGAGCTGCTGGTTCTGAGAGGAAAGCGATTGCACGCGGTCGCTGAGCGTGCGGTCGTAGAGGTTATTGGTACCCGGAGTCGTATTGATCGGTTTCGGCGGAGGCGGCCTGTAATGCGATTGCCCGCCACCCATCATGCGGGCGATCAATATCAGCAAAACCACGCCTGCACCCGCGAACACGGCCATTCTGCCTTTCGAGGAACGTAGGAATGAGCCTGCGCTCTCAGGATTCTTGGGCTTAGTAATCTTGGGCTTTTCACTCATGCTGGGACCGCTCCAGTATCAGGATGGCCGGCGAATGTACGGGGGAGACAACATCCGCTTGTGTCAAAACCGCGACCACGCCGCTCCGGTAGAAGTCACGCGGCTCAATCGCGGTGAGTGTCTTTGAGGACAGGCGATATTCCAGGAGGGTGTACCCGCCGCTACTCCAGGCCGCCAGAGGAGAGGCTTTGATGGCACCGATGGTTGCTGCAGGAGGCAAGTGAACAGGGACCATGCCTTTGGGTTTGCCGTACATGACAGTCGAGCGCATCGCGCCGACGATCCAGTGAAGCGTTGGGGGGGTGTGCCAGTGATGGATACTGATATCGCGGCCTGGCGCATACCAGACAGGAGGCGGAGCCCCTTTTCTCTGGCGAAAACCCACGCGGATAACTTGCCCGTTCTGCAGTGAAATAAACCCGATGAGGGTGCCCTTGATGCTGTTCGGCATGAACTTGAGCAAGATTGTCTTGCCGTGATTTAGAGAGACCGCCTTACCATCGAGCTCTGTCCCTGGTGGGAACACAATTTTCGAAAAGTAATCCGGCAGATTTATTTGCGCATAACCACCATGTTCAGGAACGGTCAGAACCGGATATGAGGGAGAAGCGTGCGCGACCGTAGCAGTGGCGGCGACCAGGCCCGCCAGCGCACTAGATAGCAGGACATTACGCATTGGACTTCACCTCTTTTTCGGAAACATTGCTGATATACGGAATGCCGTCGACCCATTGATATGTGAAAGTCCACTGCATGCTTGCGCTGGACTCCGGAGCACCTTTTTGCCAACGCTCGAGGATTCCGGACAGCGTTACGGAATTGCCCCGCACCGATGTGCCATTCACAAAGAAGGTCTGTGAGAACGCTTTGTTCTCGTCGCGTTTGGCCTGATGCAACAGCACGGTTTCCTGCCCGCCTTGGTAGTCAGGAGACAGTCGCGCAATAAATCGCGCCATCTGGAATTTGACGGTACTAGGCGTCCAGGTGGTCAACAAAGACATGTCGCTGAGGGCGAGCGTCGTTAGATATTGAGCGTTTTGAATATTGACGTCCGCGGTCATTTTCACCGGGACGTGGCCACGCACAAGACCGAAGGGAATTAGTACGTTATTCACCCGGCCAGAAAGGTCCGAGATCATATGAAGTTGATACAGATTGATGAGGCCAAGAAACACGGCAATGGTGAACCAGGCGCGCTTGTCCTTCGCCTCGTTTCTCAACGCGGATAGAAATTTCATGTTGGTCGACTCCATCAAGCGGTGGGTGCCGCATTCACCTAAAAAGTGCGAGGGCCGAAAAGGGCCCCCGCAGTACCAATCAGTCAACGTACTCGGGCATGCGGACTGGTGGCATTTGCTTGTTCAACGCCGGATCAATCGGGATACCCATGGCATGCAGCACATGACTTGAGCGGCCTTTCTTGACACCGTCTTTGTTCATCCTGCCCGCCATAACCAGTACAAATGCCGAAGCAGCAATACCAATCAAAGTGGCGTGAAAAAACATCGAAAATTCGGCGATAGAAACCGCCCCGATAAATTCGGGGGGCTCCCAGAACAAAATCGGCACAGGCGCATCGAGCCCTTTGGGGACTCGATACACCGCGGACCGATTTGAAGCGCCGGCCATTTATGCGCCGACGAGGTGCGGAACCAGCTGTGCGCCTGTGACGACGTAGCTGATCACGTTGGGACCCACCATGAACACGACCGCCACGCCCAAGCCCACCAGGGCTGGTGCGAAGGTGCTACGCGACAAACCGACCACCACGCCGATTACCAGGGCGATAACGGCGAGCGCAACGGCCAGCGAGGACGTGGTCCAGTCTTCCAGCAAGCACAGCAGGCCGGTGAAGGGATCGGTCGCGGTGCCGCCCGTGGTCGAGCAGGTGCCGGCGCCGCCGGTATACGCGGAAAGGCTCTGCGCACTTGCCACGGCGACCATGGTCAGGTTGAGGGCGACGGCACCCGCCATCACTTTCGCCTTGCGGCTGTACTTCATAACGGTATTACGGAGCTTCATGGTTGGTGTACTCCACAGGTTGGCTTGTCGATGAATGCAGGGGCTGCTGGCCCCATACAGAAAACACCCGCCGGGCATAATTAATCCCGATAGATGTGGCTGCCCGCGAGGGGCCAGCGTGGTACGCAGCGACCGCCTGAAACCAATTGCCATATCGGCCGTACTCTCTACGGAGTATCCAGGCGCCTACTGCGATATTCGTGCATCGGTTACGCAGAACGTCCGCGCGGGAGATATGCAGACGCGCTAGAACGGGAAGCCAGGTAACCGAATTAATCTGCATGGGGCCGAGGTCATAGGAATCATTCGGATCCTTGACTGCTTGACCGACTCGCCCGCCTTCAATTTTTCGCACCGCGAGGATCAGACCTGCGGGGATCTGGTAACTGTTGGCTATGTTTGCGATGCAGTACATGGCGCGTAGTATAATACCATTAGGCGGATGGTATAATACTATGCAATCGGAAGCGAAATGCAACCCGGAGAGTTTTATCTAAGGAATGTGCCGAAGGGGGTGGTGTTAGCCCCGGCTAAGAAGGCGCGCAAGGCTTTGTACAATAAGTACTAATTCGCAATAAAGCGGGCCAGTAGCCCATCTTTCTAGCAAAAAGCAAAAGACCGCGCGGCGCGCGGTCTGGTGGCAGCGGGGTGATGGCGACTCGCGTTTAGTTCGCAGCGACCGGAACCTTGAGGACCTGGCCCACCATGATGTCTGATGGGTTGTCACCTATGAGCGATTTGTTTGCGGTGTAGATGATCCGCCAGTCCTTCGCGTTCCTAAGAACGTGCTTAGCTATGAGCGACAGGCTGTCCCCATTGAGGACGCGGTAGTAGAAAGTAGTGCAGTTTGCTTGCGGGAGCGGTGGTAGGTGCGCCATCTCATAATTAATCTGTCTTTGCAGACTTGCAGCATGCTGCTCTAGTGAACGCATCTTCATCGGCTTAGGCTTAGGCTTAGGCTTAGGCTTAGGCTTTGGCTTTGGCTTTGGCTGTGGCTTTGGCTGTGGTGATTGTGCAGGTATCGTGCTTTCAGCAAACAGGTGGATAGGCGCCGCTCGCGGGTGTGCTTCTTGCGTATAGCGGACACCAGAGCGATCCATGTGTGCTTCTAAGGCATGCTGATCAGACCGCGTCCCTAAGTACCAGGTATTTCCACGCTGCACCTCCACACCCTGGGTCAGGTATGGCTCGGTTGATACGATCGACGACTGTACCGAGGCTGCGTAAACATGCGCCGATATGCACAACAAGGGCAGCGGTGCCGCACTCAGGAGTTTTGATTTGAAACCCATGTCATCACCTTCGAGGTTAATGCCGAGATAGAGCCGCCCCGAGCAACAAGACTCGCTTTACCGTCCCTCAGAGCGATAAATACAGGGAAGTCACCACCACCAAACTTCTCATACAGCTTCGCAGCACGACCGACAGCGCGCACTCCGATATTCCTGGCTGTTACCGCTTGTAGGTAACGGCCCCAATACACACCAGGGGCGTTCTGTTCCAGCCAAGCCACGACGGATGCGCCATTCTTGAATTTCAGATTGGCCTCTGCTGCTTCAAACAACGCTTTACGCACCGGGCCTTCTTCACCTGGAATTAATCTGGCGGCGTAGTACATCCGCGGACCCCATATACCTGCTTCGCCATGTTCTGGCACCGGCGCAAAATCATATTCGCCACCTGCCTGCCGAACAGCATTCCGAACAGCGGCAAACTCGTGAGCATCAAAGCTCTGACAGCGTGGGCACGTGAATGCCGCGATCTGTACCAATACAAAGCGAGGTGCACCCCATGCAGTTGGGGCCAAAACCAGCAGACCACAGAGAAACAGGCGCAGGCGGTGGAATTTCACTGGCTCGTGCCCTGAGACGCAGGAACGCCTGTATTACTCGCCAATTTGGATTTTTGAGCGGTGTTGTAGTCGTTCTGGTAAAACAAACGCCAGAGCGTAAATTCACAACCGTAGTTCGCGCTCTGGAACCAACTCGTTGTCGGCGCAACATCCGAATCTGCCTTGATCAGCTCCAGGATGGACACGCTCAGATTGGCGGTCCACGGCACAGGCATGCATGCTCGCGTGATCCGCTCTGTCGGCGTACTGCCGATGATGATGTAGATGATGAAACCAGCCACCGCCAAGCTTGAGATAGAAAACAGACCCATTCCACCCCTACCCATGATGACTACTCCATGATGTGAAACATCGGTTGGTATAATACCAACTGCCACGCATAACCAACCCCGCGATACAATTCACGGGACCCAATTACTTCACGAGTACCGGCACTTGTCTGAACCCATAAGATGCCAGGAACTGACTAACACGATTCGGATTTAGTACAGAGACATTCTCGCCAGCCGAGCTCTGTTGAATCTCATAACTGAGTCCGGCCACAGTACTTCCCGCGTCGGCATTCACGATAACAGCCACACCGGGACCGATTATTCCGTAAGCTGGCAACGCATAATTGCCTCGCACCGCACCTCTGGCCGGGAACAGATCGATCCACTGTCCTTTGCTTGCACCAGACATCGCGCCCGCCGCATTGACCACACCATAAGGCGTGGGTCCGCCTATCTGATATGGCATCGCTAGGTACGGCTGTCCCGGGCTACCAAACAGAATGGTAGATAGGCGCACGGTATTGGGGTTTACAAACCCCGTCACTGCGGCATCGTAGACGCCTTGGTGCTGGCATATTTTTCCAATCAGCCCTTCGCAGGTTTGCTTCATGGGTTGATCTAGCTTGACCAGGTCAAGTCCGCTATATCGTCCGGTATACAGACGCAGGATTACCCCAGTTCGCGCGGTATCAGTGACAGGCGCCTCATCAACAAATGCGCTCGTCGTGTGTATCCATGACCGCTCGTGATATGGGACATTAAGCTGGGGCGTTACCACCGTAACCCCGCCAGTCTTGGATTCCAGCAGGATCTTCGCCTTGTACCCGGGCGTGACATCAAAGTACCCCGAGCGCCCAGTAATCTCTTCTACGAACCACCCGCCGTGCGGCGTAGGGGATGCAAAGGGCACGCCTTGCGGGCCTGATACCTGGCGCCCACTCTCGCTATACCCAACGTACCGGTAGAGCACGGGTTGTGATGTGGTGCCCTCTGTTTCCTGCAGGTAGATCGCCTTGCCTGTGTTCACGACCTGTGTGAAGGGTGACGTTACGAAATAGCCGACCTGATGTTCGAGCGCACCTTTAACAGAGACCCGATAAAACACGATGCCGGGCCGCTGGAGAGGCATGGGCTGCCCGCTGACCCGCAGATTGTTTTCGCGGATCGCCACAAGATACCCTCCCCTTGATTTCACGAAGCTCGCAACATTTGCGATCTCCCCTCGTAAATACAAAGGTCGCCCATTGATATAGAGGTGTGCCTGTCCATCACCGGTATAGGCGGCAGGAACCCATACCGTGGCGGGGTGTTCGAGATCCGCAGGGAGCGGGGCCTGGGTTTTGTTTACTTGGTAAACATAGTGCTTATGTATTGGGCTGGCGTTACCCACACTTTCCAGAGCGCGGCCAAAAGCATTCAGACCCCCGGTGGTCCCTGCGCACCCGCCTAACAAGACAACCGATGCCATCAATCCACTGATCGCTACAAACGACTTCATGAGCTGCCTCCGTAGAATAGTATTATACCATGCGTTGTAGGCGATCTTAGACGCTCTCGCAGCACAAGGACAAGTGCGAACGGCTGCATTGTGCATTGCCGTAGACGGGAGGGCATGACATGAACCACACGTTATTCCTAGACAATCGCCTACCTGGCCAGGATGAGCAGGAAGAGGTTTACGGGATTTCAACACGAGAGTTGCGCGCGATCATGCGTGACTCAGAAAGACTTGAGACTGTCGAGGCCGCCAAGTCTTACCTCGACCAGATCAGGGGGGCATCGACGCCGCCTCCTGATCTACTTCAATAGCTCCGCACGCTCAAGGCACTAGCCTTGAGCGTTTTTATTGGGTTAATTATTTGGAGCTTAGAATTTCGGCCCGTTCTTTTTCATGTTTTCGATGTTTTCTTCTTCTTCGACATGCCAATAAAGAGCCGTCGTATTGATGTTTTCGTGACCCAACAGTGATTGCACGCTTCTCATGGTATTGTCTTTGTCGTTGGCAAGCACTGTGGCAAAGCGATGTCTCAACCAGTGAGCCGTCGCGACACGTAGCCGTTTTGCGCTGTCTTCACCTTTAGGGGGGTGCGCCTCCGCGCGCACGGCCGCCATCCTGAACACCGATGACACCATTTCGCCTACATAGCCTGGTGTCATTTTGCTGGCGTTGTCGTAGCTCTTGCATATCAGAGCCGTTGTATCCTCACTATCAGGTAGTGGGGTCATGTGAAGGTGTGTGCGCCACTCGATCAACGCTTCAATAAGCCGGTCTGTGGCCGGAACCTGGCGAGTCTTGCCACGCTTTCCAGTGATCATGACCATCCATACGCCGCCAATCCGGACGAAGTGACACATCTGGTGGATCGCCGCTTCGCTGATACGCATGCCTGTAAACCGGATGAGCTGAAACGCCCACCGGGTCCGCGGATCGACCTCTCGCAACACCTGATCCACATACTTCATGTCTTCCGTCGTCAGATGCCGTTCTCCCTTGAATCTGAAGCGCGTGGCGGACTTGATTTCAGCGTCATCGACCTTGCCGGCACGGCGAGGCATGAACTTGACTGGGTTGGCATCCAGATACCTTGCATCGACCAAGTATGTGAAGAGGGCGCCGAGCACGACGATGGCGTGTTTAATGGACTGCGGTGACATGCCGGCCTTTGCGAACGGTCGCCACTCCGGATTGATCGTGTTATTCCGGATTTTCTTTGCCCTGTTCACATTGATCCAGGAAGCCGGGGGGGCAGCAAGAAAATCTCGATATTCACTCAGGTCACTGCCCGTCAGCGAGGACATCGGCTTACGGGCGATCTCAATGCACCATTTCAGGAGACGGTAGCACTCCTTACGATAGACTCGGACCGTGCGCGTATTCTCGTTGTGCTTGTGCAGAAAGGCGTTGATTGCTTCGAGGTCGTTGTTGGCCTCGATCATTTTGGGTCTTCGTATGCTGCCATCATCGAGGCGCTGCCGGTTTACGCCCTGGCTCCCATCTAGCAAGGGACCAAGCCGGCTGATCAGCGTGGCGCTGGCCTCCGTGATAGACAGCGTATCTTGATCGGGTGCAAAGCTCGGCTCGATCGCTTGGCTGGTGTCTTCAATATCACCTGCCATCAAGCTCACCTGGCCTTGCTGGCCCCATGCTTAGTTTTTTCAACGATTTCGTCAGCTTCAGCACGACTTTTGCACCACCAGCTACCGCGAATTGGGTCCCATCGCGCACCCGATCGCCTCAGCAGACCACGGTACGGATATGTCTGTCCAACCACGAAGTGTTTGCGACCTTCTGACCTCACACGCAAAACCATGCCATGCCCCTCCACTGTAATACCGTACCAAAATAATCGCAAGTCACTGAAAACAAAAGACAAAGGACATTATGAGGTGGCGCCAGATCACCGGAACACATAGCGCGCGTCGTTGACAGCATTCTTTGACCGAAACCACTGACCCAGCTCGTCGTAACCAAAGAAAAAACTAATAAAAAACAGGTAGATACACGGGTTTCCAAGTAAATCTTTAATCATGTGGCCAGTGTTGGAAAGCGCGTAACCGGCCTGCCTTTAAAGATAACATGCATTATCACAAAAGCTGAACATTGAAACCACTATAAACGCGGTGATACGCTGTTACGTAACGCCATATTATGTCGTTTTTAGGCCCGCACCCGATTCAGAGGCCCCTGTCTATGCGCGTTTCACGTGAAGAAGCCATCCAGAGAGGCTGGATTCGCTGTGAGGACACACCAGAGGTCCCGAACCAAAGCAGACGGAGCAAAAAGTCAGATATCGAGGCGGAAGAACAGGTAGTGGTGGTCGATCAATTCCGTGTGGAGTACGCGGACGTCGGATATTTGCTCATCCACATACCGAACGGCGGTTCACGTAAGAATCGCTATGAGGGGTGGCGACTCAAGCGACAGGGTGCGCGCAAGGGGGTGAGTGACCTGTTGCTGCCTGTGGCCAGAGGCGGGTTCCACATGCTCTGGATCGAGTTCAAAGCGCGGCCGCCATTCGATGCCCCCGTCACACCGCACCAGGCTGAGTGGATTCGATTAATGCGCGAACAAGGATGTCAGGCACAAGTCTGTCTAGGCGTTGACGCCGCTATGGCGTGCCTTCGCACCTATATGGCCATGCCGCCTACCGTGGTCATGATGCCTTCGGAGCGATAGTGCATTGACCTACTGCAGATTCAGTGATGACGACTATCAGTGCGATGTGCTCGTCTACAACAATGTCCACGGCACGATCACCATTCAAGTCGCGTCCATGCGCCGGATATATACAACGACGCTGCCGCCCAGGGTTCCCTTTTCAATTGCTACCGTGGAAGCCTGGATGGAGCGCGAAAACACCATGCGCGAGATTCGTAGACGGCACTGCATCAGTGAACGCATTGGCTATTCCTACGATGGACACGTCCTCAGAGCAAAAACACCGCTGGATGCCCTAGAAGCCCTTGAATTACTCAGGCATATCGGTTATCGAGTTCCTCAGTATGCGATCGATGCGCTTCGCACCGAACATGCGAAAGCGAACCCAACCGAAGACGGTTCTCAACGCGAGGATGATGATGATGATGATGAGTAGCCAAGCCCAACGACCCTTGTTTGCCTTTCGTCAACTCTATCTGGGCCTGGCTGCCGGCCCCGTCGGCATGTTCTGGATGATCGCTGATAACTACCGCGCCTTGGGTAAGCGATCCCACGCGGTGAGCACCTACTTGCTCGCCGCTCTGTTGTTCATGATCGTGGTCACCGATTTTTCGGTGATCAAGGTGCCACACATGCACTTCTCCATTCCAATTGCGGCGGGGATCATGTTGTGGGTGGGCTACACCTATAAGACCGATCAGAACAAGGAGATCGAGGAGGCTGAATTCAATGGCGGGCCCTGGCACAGCACAAATGCCTGCCTGAGCCGCATCCTGCTGGCCTACCTCGCCCAGTTCATTGCGCTCGTGCTGATGGCAGCCACCGTCCTATTCCTCATCCGCGCCGGCTTCTAAGGCCTAAACATGCACCTTTACATCGAACCCAATGCCGGTACCCAGCCTGTTGTCCAGGTCATCGAGGACGCCCGCAAGTCCGTCGACCTGAATGTGTATTACCTATCCGATAAGCAAATCCTACGCGCGCTGCACGCGGCCGCGCGCCGTGGGGTCGAGGTACGCGTGATGCTTGATCGGCACCCATACCGCATGAGGCGCTACAAGATCGAGCGTGAGTATCGTGAAGTCGAGGCGACAGGCGCCAAGGTGAAGTTCTCCCCGGATAGATTCCGATATGATCACGCGAAGTACGTGTGCTCGCTTTCTCGGTGCGAAATAGGTACGGCCAACTATTCCTGGTCCGCCTTTCACCGCAACCGCGAATATCTACTCACCTCCGACGCAACTCCGGTGGTGCAAGCGGCTCGGGCCGTATTCAATGCAGACTGGCATGAGACGCGCGCCGGCACCGCACCGCGGCGCGTACTCGTTCTGTCGCCCGGCAGTACCGCGGCGCTGGTAGAGGCGATTCGCCAGCCAGGACCGGTCGATATCGAGCAGGAGGAGTTGGATACCGACCGCCCGATCATGCGGGCCTTACGTGACGGCGGGGACCGCATCCGTCTCATCCTGCCGCACAGTGCCGAGCGAGCGGACCGGCAGCGTATCCGAGAGCTGCGTCAGAGCGGTGTACGTATCCGTTTCATGCCGCGGTCTACCTACATGCACGCAAAGCTCATTCTGGGTCGCCATATGGCTTTTGTCGGGTCTGAGAATTTCTCGTGGAACTCGCTCAACCACAACCGAGAAATGGGCCTGCTGTTCAACGGCAGTCCGCTCGAGAAAGCGCGCCGACAGTTTGACCACGACTGGCGGCAGGCGAGCTGAAAAGCAAGCAAGGAGGAATGACCATGGCCCTTGATACCGCCTTCTTCGAGGGCGTCGTTGGCGTCGTGAACCGCTATGTGCTTCTGAACAAAAAGTTGCTCGATCCGCGTATTGACCTGGTCACCCATTCAATCTCTGGTGAATTGACGTGGGGTTATCCTGGCCGCGGGCCAGCACAGCTCGCGCTTGCTATGCTGTGCGCCGTCTACGACGACGACATCGCGCTGCTGCATCACGAACAATACAAGGAACAAGTCATCGCCCATATGCCGCCGAACAAGCCATGGTTCCTGAGTGCGGCTGAGGTTCAGCGGGTTGTCGATGACATCCGCGGCAAGCGTGAATTCTAAATACAAAGGATCAGCCAGCATGGCTCTGCCCGCCGACATCACCCAGGGAGAAGTGTTCCAGGTCTGCGATGAACTGATGCAGTCTGGGACATGGGTGACCAACAAAGTCGTCCACAAGACCCTCGGCCGCGGTTCACTCTCCACAGTGAACAAATACACCAAGCTCTGGCAGCAAAAGTACCTGGAAAGTCTCCACCAGGAAGGCGAGGATCAGGGAATTGCAGCGCCCAAGGCCGTGATGGATATCGCTGGCCAAATCTATGAAGTCGCGCTCGAGCAGGCCTTTGCGCAAGCCAAAAGAGATTTTGAAGGGCGTGAGCAGGCACTGGCTGAGGAACGCCAGAAGATCGAGCAGGTGCGTGTCGAGGCGATCGACAAGGTCGATCAGGCCGACCGAGCCCTCATCTCCGAAAGAGCTGCTAGAGAGCAGATTCAGAACAGCCTCAACAATGAGCGCGAAGCTAGCGCAAAGCTCAGCGATAAACTGCGTACAGCACTGGACGAACTGGTCTCACTATCGGAGATCCACAAGAATCTCCAGACCACGCTGACCAACACACAGGCCGAACAGGAAGATGAGCGCCGCCAGGCAGCCGAAGCGTTGTCCAAGGAGCAAAAGCGAAGCGATGCGCTCGAGCGCCAGCTAACCGCTCGGTATGAGGAGGAGGCTGCGCGAACACGAGAGGCGATCGCGAACGTGAAACGCCTGGAACACGAACTTAAGACCGCCCAGGCTCGGATCGATAGTCAGACTGAGCACCTGCTGAAGGCCGAGCGTGAGCGGGCGGAGATCAGTGCCTCGGCAGCTGGCTTGAGGGTTGATGTCGAGGCTTTGCAACAGGACAAGGAACAGCTAATTCGGAAGCTGGAAACCTGCACCGCCCAGCTCGATGCAGCCAATCAGGAGCGTGCGTCACTCGCCGGCGAACTCAAGGCTACAGTCAGCGAACTTGGCCGTGCGCGAGCGGATCTGGAAGCCCAAACCCAAAGGGCGAGCGAGGCGGCCGCCGCCGTGGAGGCCTTGGCTCGTGAGTTGAAGAAGAAAACACGCACCCAAAAGGCATGACCCAGCTCAATGTGCCATTCCAGGAGAAGGAAGCCGCCAAGGCGCTGGGCGCCCGGTGGAACCCCGCCGCAAGGCAGTGGTACGTGCCCGAAGGCGTGTCCCTCGAACCTTTCTCGAAGTGGTTGCCGGCCGAAGTAGCGCAGACCCTCCCCGATGTCCTACCGACACCCGGCATAGGCCTGACTGAATATCTGGCTCGCCTCAGCGCCGCGGTGGCCAAAGCGGCACCCAAGCCAGAATGGGTCCGCGTCGAGGTCTCTGAACTGCGTGAGCGCAACGGCTCGGTCTACCTGCAGTTCGTTGAACATGCCGGCGGAGATCGGGGCACATTGATGTCCAAAGCTACCGGTGTCATCTGGGAGAGCCACAAGGCTGTCGTTGAACGTTTCTGCCGAGAAACGGGCGCATCGCTGGCCGCCGGCATCAAACTGCTCGTTGAAGTCCAAGCCAAGTTCGATACGAAGTTCGGCGTCTCGCTCATTGTTTCGAATATCGACCCTGCTTATACGCTGGGCGACATGGCGGCGAAGTTGCGCAAGATCGAGCAGACCTTGCGCGCCGAGGGTGTCTTCGAGCTCAATCGTCAGAAAGCACCACCCACTGAGTTTACCCGGGTGCTGGTGATTGCCCCCGTCGGGGCCGCCGGCCTGGGTGACTTCCGGCGAGATGCGGATCGACTGCAGGAGCTGGGCCTGGTTCACTTCGAGTATTTTGAGGCCTTGTTCCAGGGCGAGCGCGCGCCGGGCGAGATCCGTGATCAGATCCGCATCGCAACAGAGTACGCCATCATCAAGCCGGCCGACGCCCTGGTAATCATTCGTGGCGGCGGGGCCGTATCCGACCTGCACTGGCTCAATGACGAGGATCTGGCGCGCGCTGTGTGTACGGCCACGATCCCGGTATTCACCGGCATCGGGCACGAGCGGGACGAAACCATCCTTGACCGCGTCGCAGCACGGCGGTTCGACACCCCATCAAAAGTGATTGGGCACATCGCGCAACGGGTAATCGCCAACGCCACAGAGGCTCAAGACCACTACCGCACCATCTGCGGTCAAGCTCAGCGCCAGCTAGATCTCGCAGCAGAGATGTCGCTGCGATATATCGAGCAGGTGCGCGCCGGCACGAGTCACCAGATAGACCTGCAGGCCGACCGTGCCATGGCCTGGCACGCTGCCGTCACGACAGGAGCAGGTAACCTGGTTGAGCAGATGGCGCAAACTACCGCACATCTCTCTGAGGCGATCGGGCAAGGCGCCAAGAGCAAGCTCGAGGCGGCTGACCAACGGGCAGCGCGTCAGTATTCCGAGATTCGAGAGACGGCGAGTCGGCGACTTACCGAGGAATGCCATCGCGCCGAAACACTCCATCGAACCGTCCTCCAGCTCGCCAATCAGATTATCGACCAGGTGGCCGGGCATGCAGATGATTCCGTGCGCGTCACGCGTGAGCGCGTATCCGTGCGAATCGAGCGAGCGGCCGAGCAGGCGCGCAGTCTTATTGAAATCACGTTGGGGCTCGGACCTGCCGCAACCGTGCAGCGGGGCTATGTGATCGCACGGGATCAGGCGGGCAATGTGGTCACGAGCCAGACCAGGGCCGCGCAACAGAAAATACTCGAACTCGAATTTCGCGACGGAAGAGTCACCGTCACGCCAGTACAGGAGCAGTGAACATGTCCGACCCCACCAGCTTCAAAGAAGCCTACGCCGAACTCAAGGCCAATGCAGATCGGCTGCGCACCCAGCAGGAGATCGACATCGATGAACTGGTCCCGCTGGTCGAACGTTCCAGCAAGGCATACACCGTGGTCAAGGAACGGATTGAGTCTGCGAGAAAGGCCCTGGCGGAGCACCTGCCGGCCGAGGAGTAGTAAAAAAGCGACCAGCAAAGACTGGTTGCTTCGATTGAAATAATGGACTTAATGCGGTTTCTGCTTGCGCTTGTCGTATTTCTCATCAGCCCAATTGTTGAACTTGGGCACAAAATAGACAAGGGCGGCCGATACGACAAAGATGATTGTTACAAGCACCATGAAGCCCGTATTGATACTCATTACTCACCTCCGTTTCGGATTTCGACCGACCCAATAACCATGATTATGCTGACGCCAGTCAGTCCATGCGGGGACCAGCCATTGAATCGCCCGTACCTTGAGGTTGCGCTCAATTCGAACTGCAACCTCGAAGTGTGTACCCTTTATTGGTGGGCATGAACTGGCAGGTGAGCAGGATCGTACCTCCCGGCTGAACGGCCATCCTGGCGGGGTTGTACGAGGTCGTAAGCTCGGCCAGTTTTAACAAAGCCTTTCCGGTGGACGGGCCGGAGATATAGTGAAACGTTAACTTGATATGAGCGGTGATGTTGCCGTTCTTGTTGGTGGTTTTGGAGTAGCTGACGACTTTATCCAGTTTCGGGGCCAGGAGAGGCACCTCTCGCGGGGCATCGATCACTCTGGCGGGGAAACCCTTTTGGAAGGCCGGAGTCACTCGGTACAGGTTGATCCCGGTCATGTGTTTTACCGAGAAATCGCCAGCGGATGTCAGTTCGGCCAGGACCTTATCCTTGGCCGATCCAGGTGTAACCTTGTAATGCTCGGCGCCAGCTAGGATCATTGTTCCCGTTGGTCCCCTGGTCAGACTTTGGTCGAACCAAATGGGTATATATACACTCCATTTTCCCGGCTGACTTTTGAAGCTGTTGTTGACGGCGTTGGCTATTTTGTCCGATGTTCTGCCAGAGCACGCGCTAAGGCTCGCTGCCAGCGTCATGGCAAGACCTATCGCAGACAGATGCTTAGGGGCCGCTCCCCATTCGACTTTCAACATCTATATCTTCTCCTTATTGGGTTGATCCGTTTTTATCCCGCGGCCAATTATGCCCCCTTCTCGTCGGTATGCGGTGCGATCTTCGGCACCGATTGGCCTGCGGTTTCAACGGCCTATGGACTTCAAAGCTACGCTTGCCGTGTCATCTTGTTGCGGGGGCCCTCAGCAAAAAGCGTTGCGAGTTTCATCTCTGAAACTGGGTGGTAGACCGTCACCGACTCGCCAGAGAGCGCGAATACGATGCCGAGTTCTTCGGTGTGCGCATTGAGAATTATTCACACAAGTCCTTTAATACATTACAGAGACATAGCGTCTTTGCGAACCCGGCGGCCATCCGGGACAGGAGCATGACATGATCGATCGAGGTACATCCCGGTTGGATTCTTGCCTCGGTCACGTCGACGCGCTAATGTCGCCCCGAGTTAAGCAGCAACCGGCTTCACCACTTCCATACTTGAGGACCCAGGACATGATGAAACTCAAAATTATGATCCCGGCGCTTTTCCTCGCTCTGGCAGCGGGTAGCGCGGTTGCAGCACAAAAGGATCCGGCACTGACACCGACCACTCCGTATCAGCAGCAGGTTCTTTGCACGCAGGTAGCTCAACTCAACGGGGCTGCCTATCAGATGAAAGAAGCCGGTGTGCCGATGCCCGTCAGAGTCGCGGTGATCTTCCATATGTTTGCCGACCCGAACGGATCTACATCAAACTCTTCATTTACCACGATCGGTGCTGACTATATCCAAAATGTGGTTCGGAACTACCAGCAAACAGGTAAATGGTCTGGTATACCCAAGTACGTAGCCCTTGCCAAAATGGATTGGCGCTTAGCTGAGAATCTGGATAGTTTCCCGCGAGGGGAAAATCTCTATCGTCAGGCATACATGCGATGCATCGCAAATCATCCGATTGCCAAGTAGAGGTACTTGATATCCAGAAACAACAAGGGCCAGATCATTTGATCTGGCCCTTTTCTTTGTACCCAATCTTGAGCGGCCTGATTACTTCATCATTTTCAGCCAGAAAATGCGGCGCAACCAGGCTTTCTCGTCGGCATTGTTGAACTGCGCGAGACTCTGACCTCGTTCTTCGCCGCTCAACTTCATGAAAACGCGGTACCAGACATACCATAGGGGCGCAATGATAAAAGCAACGATCACGATGAACGTAATAATATGTCCGATGATGTGCATTGCTCCACCCTCCTAGTTGCTGCCTGCGGCAAACACGGTGCCGTCTTTGCTAAGCGTGTAACGCTGTGAACTATAGGTGGGCGTAATACTACCACTTGCTTCGGCCATGCCGTTAGTAGCGTTTCTCACCATGCTCGTTTCACTACCCCAATTTTCCTGCGCACTGAGGGTTTGCACAAAAAATTGGCGTTGCGTTCCAGTGGGTTCTTTCACGGAGCGCTCAGATATGGAGGTCATCGCGCCATCATTACCCACCGTGTAATACGTTCTCGCGCCACCTAGTGCTGTATTGCTCCCCTCTCGCTGGTAGAGCGCTTGCCAATCCGATGAACCTTTCGGCTGGAATATCCCGACCACCTGCATCCCGGGAATCGGGTGCGAGCTGAATTGTCCTTCCATACCAGGATCGCTCATGTTCAATTTCGCGATTTCTCCGAAGGGTGTTGATAGCGTCCGAGGGTTGCCGGTCTGTCCATCAAGGCCTTCACTGGTCCCGGGGTGTGGAATGCCCTCAAACATATTTTCAACATGCCCGAACAGTCCAGTGGCATCACCCGCTTTCAAATCCTTGTTCCCAATGGTATTGGCAACGTTATTGTTGCCCACGAAATCGACATCTCTATCACCATTGCCCAGTATGGCCTTCTGGTCATTCATGAAACCCTGATATCGCCCGACTTCTGCCATTGCCTTAAGCTCGGCGGCGCTTTCAGAGGGTGTCAGACTTTGGCCCGCATCGTGTTGCATGATGGCTTCGTCGCGCTGGATATTGGCTGGCAAATTCATATGACTGGCACTTTGCCTGTCGCCCTGCAGCGCTCCTGGTACATCAGTTTCCAAATACCCGTTACCCGTAGAATATGCAGCGAGCCGACTTTGCTCGCTAGCTAAACGATTCAAGTCCTTTTTAGAGAAGGCATCAGCTTGCTTGTACTCAGCAGCGTCATCTGGGGTATGGCTGGTAGTCGTTGTCGTAGCAGACACACCAAAGGTGTCCGTTTCACCGGCCCGAGCGGTGCGGTCATACTGCTTCACCTGGCCCATCATGTCTTGATACTGATTGTCACTGATAAGCCCATATTGGTGGAACGCTTCTACGGCCTTCGCATAAGCTTCGGACGCTCTACCTAGTTTTTCAGCCCTTTGCTGAGTAGCCGTCGTGTGTCCGGCACCCACATGGGTATTTGTACTAGTCTTGAGCCCGTCGCCATGACCCTGGCTCGCTGTATCAGTACTTTGCGCTCCGACATTAGCGCCTACGCCGGCGCTTGGACCGCTCCCTCCACTACCACCAGCACTAATACCCGCATGAGCTGAAATCCCGGTCTGAACGCTATTGCTCGACCCTGTGCTTGCTTGAGTTGTCGCCTCTGCCGTATGCGCAAGTTGCCTGAGTCTTCGGTATTCTTGTTGGTCACTGGCTGACTGGCCGTACTGAAGAACACCATCTGCCGTTTGCCGACCTGTCGTGCCATCCCGCCAGTTATGCAGGGCCTGACTCATCAATGCCAGGCCACCATTAATTCTCGAATAGTCACTCGTCAGTGATTGAGCTGACAGCGACGATTCCTCTCTATTACCTGCAGTCGTCTGCGTCGTCCTTGTGACGCCACCCAGGCCGACATTTCCTTCCATGGCCATAGCGCCACTGAAATCCTGTTTGACGACATCGGCACCGAAGCCCTCATTCGCGACAACCCCGCTGCTACCAAAAGCAGCACTCCGCGTGATGTCGTACTTATTCATGCTGGTGTTGTCGATCGACTCCTGCCCCAAAGACAGGTTGCCGCTGGCCATGCTGTTGCCGGCCTGAACAGCAGCACTCTTGGACGAGGCCGCTTCCAGAAAGCCGGTAAACGCCATCGACCCTGACTTCACCAGTGAGAACAGAATCATGGGCGTCAGCGTAGCCAGAAAACCCGCTACCAGAATGTAATTGTTCGCTGCCTGGTTAAGTACCGTGTGCGACTCGATCGACCATGTCCCCATGTTCGTCATGACTTCGGTACTCGAATTCTGCTCGAAGAGGGCCATGATGTAGTTGAGGATCGAGAACGCGGGTTGCCAGAGGGCGAGCCAGACCAGGATCTGGAAATACGACATGGCCATCATGCCGCCGAGCCGCGGAATGAACATACCGATGATGATGAAGGGTGCGAGGCCAACCACGAAGGCGTACAGCACCACGTAGAACATCGGTCCGATCTTGGCGAACAACTGGCTGGCGGCCCACCAGGAGGACTGCTGCTGTCGGTAGGCTTCCTGCAGGTTCACCGAGTTGACGATAGGAGAACCGCCTGTCTGCGCGGCCGAATAGGCAAACCCACCTCGCGTCAGATCCATCATGGCCGACTGAATGACCAATGACTGTGCCGATGGGGAACCCGTATTGTTAGTGAGCCAGTTGAACCCGTTGGTAATGGCGCTTGAGTACAGCGTTGCTGCAGCACCGCTTGCACCGTAGACCTGATACGCCTGCCCCATTGTTTGCGTCAGGATATTGGGGTAATCGTTGTTGATCGCGGTCTTGATGTCGTTGTAAGCCGTATAACAGGTCACATTGGACGGTGACGGTGTCGCCAAATAATCTCGAGTCAGCAAGGCCTGCGAATCCGCCGCACCGAGTGCAGTAATTAAAGGCGGATAGGTGGTGGATCCCGGGGAAGCCAGACCTATGTCCTGCGGCAGAATCGTGTGGTTGGCGATCGCCGGCACCACACAATCGTTGAAGTAGTCGTTGAATGTGCTGCGCAGCGGGATGTCGTTGATCACCGGGGTATTGAGTGCGTTGACCACGGCCGCAGACATGTTGAACAGACCGCCATTGGAGAGCTCGAGCGCACTAAACCCAGGCAGCGTGAAATCCTGCTCAGTTTCCTGCTCCAAGAAGTAGCCGATCTCCGAAATCATGACCGCAGGCAAGCCAACGATCGCCGGCACGTTCTGCACGACGTTCACATAGTTCGAAGCCTGGTCGTCGATCTGGACATCGATCGTGATGTCGTAGGCCATGTAACTGACGAACGCGATCAATAGCACCGAGCCCGCGATACGGTGCGCCTGTCCTCGAATCATCGAAGAGGTGGCGTTGACCAGAAAACCGACCACGGCTACGAACAGCAACAGGTCCTGGTAGCCCTGCTGCGTCACCATGACCTGAATCGAGTTGAGCAACCCGTAGAGTGCCGGTCCTGCGCCGATGGTATACAGCGTCCAGACGGATTGGCCGGGTCCTGTCGAAGTAGGTCCCGGCACATTGGTGGCGGCAAAAACTACGATAGGCAGGAGAGCCACAGCACCGATCAATAGGCCCAGAGTCCATCGGATAAGTCTCGATAAGGTTTTCATCGACGCTTGCTCCGTTTTTTTTCGCTACGTGATTTCGGTGCAGGCAGGCCAGGCGCAGCCCAGCGCATGGCACGCATCAAAACAAGCCCGTACAGAACCCAGAAGCCGCTGAGCGATTCGGCCATGGCCGCAGCGAGCGGTGAAACCGCCTTTGCGTGCACGATGACCCAAAAGATCGCCAGAAGGACCGAAAGCCAGGTCATGGCGATCTCGAATCGGTACGTGCTAAGCCATCTCTGTTGCTCAGACCGATCGTTAAAACGTACCCATTTCCAGCCCAACAGAGGTCGACCCTGGTTCAGCCATTTGTGCGGGAATAGCGCTCTCACCAACGTCGTGATGTACGGTGTGGCGTCGGGTTCTTGCTGCTGCTCGCTCATAAACTGCCCCCCTTTCATCGGTATGAGGCGCTCATCAGCCCTTGGGCATAAACGCGCTGCAGAATGGCTTGGTTGACTTGCTTCACACTCTGGATGATCTGTTCCTCGTGCTGGTAAAGCTGATCGACGTTCTTGAAATTTTGTTGAATCGTGACGTGAAGCTCGCGCTCGGACTTACTGAACGCTCGATATAAGCCTCTTGGTATACACAAGGTTTTGCCGTCACTGCCCTTGGACATGGTGGTCAGAATATGGCGCAAGTATGCGAGCGCCAGGATGGTCCCAAGGGCCTCAGCGTTGTCCGAAATAATCTGAGCGGACACCGATGGATACACCGCTGCGATATTCAGCGCCTTGTAGAGCGGGAACGGCGAGATATTGATGAGCTGGATAACCGATTTGGCAATAGGCAGGTCGTTTTTTATGTCGTAGACCCCTTCGGCCAGCGTATTGAGCACGTCGTACTCAAACCCCGTGGTGCCGATTACGGGTGTATTTGAAAATGCGATGCTGTCCAGGTTACTCAGTGGCCAAGCTTTCACGTTGGCGCATCCCGAATAACTTTGAGTACCAGCCGTTGTACAACCCGTGGTCTGGCCAGGGGCACATTCAGGTAGATACGCAGACGTCTGGTTTATCTGCCCTGTGTCGGTTGCGCAGTAAAGTAACTGCAGTCCACCGCCGGTCGTGCCTGTGCCGTATTGCTTGTTGCAGGCGTTTTGAATGCCCGTCAATACGGAATACATCTGGGCGCCCGAGGAGCCGCCCAGGCTGGCTATATAGGTCGGCGTAGTCCAGCTAGAAGGATCCGTGCCGCACATAAAGACGTGCACCAGCTGGTCCGCATTGATGGTCGGCTCATGAAATCCGTATACGCCACTGGGATTGGTCGTCGTGGCCTTATTCCAGCTGCTGGTGCCCATGTACGACATCAGCAGAATCGAAAGGTAGGGCTCGTCCTGCCAGGCACTCACGTTATTCAGGAGAGCCCAGGTCGTGTTCCCGGAGCCGTAGACGCTCTGCATGGCCACGCATTCATTCGCTGTCGTCGGCGACGTCGAACCACTGCCGGTGCCAAAGGCGTTGCTCCACACATTCTTGAGGTAGGTCGCTGTTGCCGATCCGCCGTTGCAGGTTGTTTGCTGTGCGGCAAACACGTCCGTGCTGTTGTTGGTGGCCGCGGCCAGATTGATGCATTTATTGTTGGTGGCGGACAGCGCCGTATTCGCCATATCCTGCGCGATCGCCATCCCCATATGGCATCCGTTGATTGCCAGGGCGCTAGCCTTCTGTAACCAGTCCTCGATCTTGGTAATCCACTGCTCACACTGCGGGCACAGCGAACCCACAGCCGCCAGGAACAGTCCCGCAACAACGCCTTGTGAAATTTGTTGGAGGACTGCTTGTATCTGCTGACCATTCACGAAGCTCAAAGCACCACTGAATGCACTGATGCCAGAGCAACCTACATTTAACGAAGGCGGGACGAAGCTGAATAGATTGACGGTGTGCTGGGGTGAAAAATTCAGCCGGTAAGAACCGCCGGTGATGGTGGTATACATTTTCCCGGAAAAAACGCCGCCTGTTGTCGTAGAGCTCGATGTTCCGCCCAACAAGGTATTGAACGCGTTGGTCAGCTCACCGGATGCGTGTACTTGCTGACTACACAGAGCAAGTGATAAAAACGCCGCCGCAACTCTTAATACAACCCGCCTCATTGCCCCGCTCCTCCACTTTGTACGCCGTCAGCAAGCCCTTTCTCCTGAGCCAGTTTCATGACTTCGGCTCCACTGATCGTTTGTCGCTTGAAATCCACGGGCGTCGTGCCGCCCACGGACTTTTCGAGGCCAGCCTTGGCGGCCGTTTCCGCGGCCTCAAAGAATTGCCGCGTACGTGATTCGATCGTTGTTTCAGAGCTGATCCCCGTCGATACACGCAACCAGGACTTGGTCGTGGGGACATAGATGAAAAGCGTAGGCACGATCCTCACGCGCAGGCGTTCGGCCGGCGCAATGGTCTCTGGGGCAGTGCCGCAGTGTTTGAAGCCTGGCAGGCACTCACCATCGAGTGAGGCGTCCCAGATCGGCAGCCCTGTATGACGGGCAACCCGCTGCACCGTGGGCGCCATGGCATGGCAGTACGTGCAGTCGGAGCGCGAAAAGTAGACAAAGAACGCGTGCATCTTGTGCAGGACGTGCCAGACCACATTGTTGTGTGTGTGCTGCGCTTCGGACGCCATGCGCAGACCAAACGCAGACAGCGGCGCAGTCACTGAAGGATTGAGCGAGGGAAACTGTTGCATGTTGTACGTCCACATCTGCGTGAACAGGATGGCCTCGTTGGTCATCCACCGCATGTACTTCTGAAACTGGTAAACGGCGTTCTGATCGCCCGGGTTCATGACCGCTGCCTCGCGCAAGGCGTCGCGTTCTTTTGCCTGCAGCGCGAAGCTGCCATGTGGGTTTACAAACCCGCAGCCGAGGCTCCAGCTCTTTGCGTGATGGCAGGCCTCTTCCTGAGCTGTCTGCGCCTGTGCCGCGGAAGGCACGGCAGGGGGCGTAGGTTTGGGCTTCGCCCGCACCGGGCTATCAAACCCCCACCACCAACCACATTCGCCGGGTGAGTCGCAACGCTTGGCCGCTTGTGCTCCGAGCAGCTGGGCGTCAAGCAGGGCGTTACTTGCGGGAGAGCCTACGGTCGGACCTGCGTGGGCTGCCGGCACCCAGGCCAGCAAACCGACGGCCAGCGCCAGCCCTACCACCATCAATTCGCCGCCGGCGCCGCGAACCAGGCGTAGGGAGTGTCTCCGGACCGGGGTAAGGATCGGTACGCCCATGGGGGTCAGCAGGTCGGCAATGACGTGAAGCAGACCACCCAGCGCATAGCCCAGCACCACATAGCCGGGTAAGGAGAAGCGCACGGCGAGCCAGGCGCTAAAGCCAGCAAGGAGTAACCAGAGTGGAAGCCAGTGCGTGATCGTACGGTGTGGAATGAGGCGCATACCCAAGAGCTCACCCTCCAGATGATCGGGCGACCGCGCCCCGGCCAAGCATCCAAGTAGAAGAGCAACGCTATCAGGCAGACCTGCGGTCGATGCGATGGCGGCTGCGGCACCGAGGCCGGAACCAAGTGCGATCAGGTAATGACTGCTGCCACGCATAAGGTGACCTGTAGCAATGGTATTATATGCAAGAATGGTATTATACCATTGCGTCGACAGTCCACGCCCAGGACGCAAAAAACCCTCACATCAATGGATGTAAGGGTTTGGGATTTTCTCAAAACGGCGGCAAATCATTAAACGGGTCGCCATCATCACCAGCCGGGACTGGTTGGCGCGATTGCGCAGACTCGGCTTGCTTACCTTGCGACGCCGTCCTTCCCGCGCTATTTCCTTGTGGCTTACCTCCCAACATCTTAAGTTCGGACGCAATGATTTCAGTCGTGTAGCGATCCTGCCCGTCCTGGCCCTGCCATTTGCGTGTCCGCAGGCTACCTTCCACGTAGACCTGTGAGCCTTTTTTCAAGTGCTCACCGGCAATTTCGGCCAGGCGGTTGAAGAAACAGACCCGATGCCACTCAGTGCGCTCTTTCGAATCACCGGATTCCTTGTCCTTCCACCTGTCAGTAGTGGCCACTGTAATGTTGGTGACGGCGCCACCGTTAGGCATGTAACGTACTTCGGGGTCACCCCCGAGGTGACCGATCAGCTGTACCTTGTTGAGACTGGACATGTATTGGCTCCTATGCGCGAGGTCAGAATGATTGATACGGGTCGCCTCGCAATCGCCCGTAATGGCATTGCAGGGCGCGGTGAGATAAGGCATGGATCATGAAAAGCCCGCCAAGGCAAAAGCGCCAAGGCGGGTACGTGGTGTTACGCGGAACCCAGATGCAGAGCGAGGACGTTATCGACAGCGGTCGCGTCCTCAACCGAGCAGACGGGCAATGACCACCTGAACGTGGTGGATAAAGGTTTCTTGAGCGACGAGCCGCCTAACTTCAGGAAGTCGTTGCTCCACTGGTGGAGTGACCGCGTCGAGTAGGTCACTCCTATCTCCGCGGCCTCGAACTGCCGGCGTACTTCAGCGGCAACCTTGACCATGGATTTTGCTACCGTGGGATCCAGGCTCGGACAGACGCCATTCAAGATGGACAACTCCTCAGTTTCAGAGAGATAGCCAATCCGTGCAGAACGGAAGCGGTCAAGAAAACCACCGTGCTGTTTCTTCGCGCCGGCAAACTGGCGGTTTCGATCGCCGATACCACCCGTGTTACTGGTGACCGCAATGCGGAACTCAGGCCGAGGCCTGAGATATTTCTCCTTGATACCAACGCCATCTGGAACCGGAATCGGCCGATCGTCGAGGACCGCATTCAAAGCCGCGGCCTCATCCGGCGAGAGTAGGTCGACCTCATCAATCAAGAGGATGCCGCCACGAGCCGCAGCTAGGAGGAGTGGACCTGGATCGAACTTCATATCGCCTTTGTCCAGGGTAACTTTGCCGACCAGTCCGCCGGATTCGGCAGAACCACCTGCGGAGAAGTGAAACACCTCCCAACCCGCCTTCGCCGCCAGCTCGAAGACGAAGCTTGATTTTCCGGCACCCTGCGGACCGTACAGGGAGAGGTTCTTCCCTTTCGGCCCACTGCCTTCTAGCCAAGACATCCCGAGAAACAGGAGGTCTTCCCGGAATAAGTAGTGGTCGGTGGCAGCGGGTGTGAACTCACCAGGATTGAGGCCCGGAAAATCTTTTTTTGCATTGAGTCCAAACACCGTCAGCGGAATTAGACGCCGCGTAGGCTCGATACTGATAGTCATGCAAGCTCTCCTGATGCCGGAACAAACCTCCGGTCGGTCGAGCGGAATCGCTCAACAGTCATTGCATGACACAGGAGTACAAGCAGGGCTTAAGTGCGAGGGATCTTAAATGCCGACGTGAAACGGCCAGCTCGATGCGCCTCTCGAAGAGAAGGCAGATCCACGAACGCGTGATGCACAAAATGGGCGGCAGGGTATCGGTCCAGGTCGAACATCAACGCGACCTCCCAGGGGTACAGCAGGTCGCAGCCGCCCCCGGCGAACACGATAGCGTACTGGTGGAACGCTGCGCTCCCGTGCAGCGAGCCCACGATCGAGACGCAACAACCGACTTCGCCCTTGCGGAACTCACCGCCACTGCCACGCGCGACTATCCGGGTGCCCGGGTGGATGTCGCCGACCCAATCGTGGTCATCCGCCGGCATGGCGGGTTGAGGAAACGGTATGACCTTGGCGGTCATCCGGCGGCGACACCACTACTCTCGCCAGTTTCACCCTGAGGGTGCAGCTGCCCTCCGTGCGAGACGGATAGGCCGATACGCTGTGCGATTGAGTTGAAGCGCTTGGAGCCAAACAGACGACGTCGCTCGAGCGGATTGCCCAGCGAAGGGATAGCCTTCTGTGCCAGAAATGCGAAATCGCCAATATGCAGGTCGCCGTTTCGCTGGCGGTAGTTCGACCAGAAAAGGCCCAGCAGGATGTGCGTAACCGCAGATTGCTCGTCGTCGCCACTCAATGCCTCGAGTGCGTCCGTGGTTGGCTCCGCGAAGGCCACAACACGCTCGATACCGTTAGACGCTATGACATCCGCCATTGCGCGCACTTCTGGCCGTCGCGAAAAGATCACCCAGACGTGTTGGCGATATGTGGGATTGTTCAACAAGCGGCCGAGTTCAAACACGAAGGCCTCTCTGACCTGGCCTCGTACTTCCGAGTGGATATAGTCGACCAAGCGAACGTCTTGACCGGAGTCTTTGGCCTTGGTGCAGACATGAAATGCAGCAGAGCCTGGCGCGGTCGCCACAACCAGCCTGGAGCCCGGCCGTGAGTTGAGGAGTGCAAGAGCGTGGTGAATCTCCCCTGCCGCCATGCCGTCACCGTGTAACAGAAACAGGAAAGGGGCTTGGGTTTCTTCTGTCATCTGTCGCTCTCCTTGAACCGCAGTAGCCATGACCGCTGCGATCGATAATGATGCCTCGCCCGGTCGCCGGAGTGCACTTCCATAACGGTGCATGCGACCTGCTCGGCTGCCGGTGATATGGGCCTCGACCGGCTTAGCCCCACGGCACGTCCCCCGTGGTGGGAAAACGAATATATGACCGGATGGTATTATACTATTCGTGAACTCGCAAATGCCGGCGGCACTGCTTTAACCTCTCTCGTTCAGCAATACCGTTGCAGACAATATTGCTGCATACCAGCCCTGTGTCGGGCAAGTGGGAGAGCATGAGCGCGCAACTGACATCACACCGTACTTTAATCTCGGTCAGGCCTGATGGCTATGTCGACGGCGCCAGTATTGCGGGCGTTGACGACAAGTTCTTCCGGGCCGAAGCTAGATTGTACGGATTAAGCGTTCACGAAGTCGAACGCAACTTCGCCAAGGATGTTGTCTTCACATACCTTAGCGAAGCCGACCGAGCGCGGTTATCGAACAATTAAGTTCGTCACTGTAGCTGCACTGCTTCACACAAAAGCCTGGAGGATTACTCCAGGCTTTTTTAGTGGCAAGCGAACCGTGTCGTCGCTAACCGCCTTTCGCCGGGAAAGTCGGCATTGTTGTAGGACTGGGCGAACTCGCGGCGTCCCAGCACCACCATTCATTCACGCCATAGATCCGATTGTAGTAATCCACTTTCTCCGCCTTGCGGGCCATGTAAGCCTCGTCCGTCCGACCAAACACCTCCATCGGTGCGGCCGTGTTTCCGGTGTCTATGAGTTCGAAATCAGGCAGCACGGTATCGGCGTGCGCGTCATAACGCAGTGGTTTTCTAAAAGCGCGGTGCTGGTGCACGAGCTCCTCGACGACGTGGGCCTCATGCCTTGAATCGACGGGTATCCATTGAACGGATACTGGCATCAGCGCCAGGTCCAGCACGTGTGAAACGACCCGTTTTTGTGAGGGTAGCCACTGCGGGGTATCGACCAGGGCGATCGCCACAACATCGAGGTTCCCACCTGCTTTCCAAGCGGCCATCGCAGCCGGGAATCTCTGGATGATATGACGCCAGTACTCAGGCTTAACCTGTAGGGGCGGGATGCCAGAAAAGAACTTCAGCGGGATAACCCCATCCTCACAGGCCGCGCGTTCCTCGGTGAACCCAGCCAGAGGTGCAATCACGATAATGCGGCGTCGCTCGCGGCGTGCGCGATTACAGACTTGCCGGTTGGCTTCTTCCCCGTGGTCTTGGCGTGTTCCCAGCAAAAGGACGTCGCCGAGCGTCATGCGACTCACCGTGATTTCCGCCGCGGCGGACCTTAGCCAGTAGTTGAGCGCATCGACGCTACGGTGTTTCCAGGTGGGGTACCAGTGATTGAGCCGGGCACGTTCCCATAGAAGGTGGAGCAGACCGAGCAACGACATCTGGGGTTGCTGTGGTCGACGGGGCTGCATAGCGTGGTTGGATTTTTGTACACCCGTGGCGCTAATGTCCGTACGGGGTTCCCTTGGCGTCAGGCCATTACCAAGACGCACGCTCACGCGTCCGTCTTTCTCGTCCTTGATCACGCCCTTTTCATAGCTGCCACGGCCATTACTTTCGGCCCGAGCCCCGTAGTGACGGCAATCGAGTGCGTGGTGTTCACCTGTGCCTGGGTAACGGCGAAGGTGACAGCGATCTGAGTCGCCTACGCGCTGGGGCGATAAACGTCGTTCACCGCGGCCTCGGCACAGGCAGTGAATTTCTGCCTTGGCAGCGCGGGCGCGCAACAGGAGAGGCTGCCACTTCCCTTGATTATCCAGCTCGATCTGCACGTCAGGTCGATAGACCTTGATCTCGTCGCCGTACTTTATCTGGATCGAATGCGGGATAACGTCCATCGAGTTCACATAGGAGTTATGTCTCGGCCATTAGCATTCACGACGCGTGCAGGTTACGTCTAGTGCAGATTACCACTAAATTCGGATACGCTTTAGGGCCAGGTCCTCCGAAATCACCCAGCGCAAAATTACATCGGGTTTGAATTTCCCTGAAACAACGCTGGATTTGATGTTCTTGTGGCCCAGCGCGTCGATGGCGTCGTAATGGTCCAGGGCTCTAATCAACCGTTCGTCCAGACTCTGCCAGCTCCACCGAAAATAGATAAGGAGTGGCAGGAAGAATAAAGAACCTAACAGTGCGGCGGTTACGAAGGTGGCCGGCAGCACCAGGAGAGCAGTAAGACGGTGACCAGGTGAATAATGAGCAAATGCAAGAACTTTCAGGTACAGGCTGGGATCATAAATTGCCATGATCGCCAGACCTATCACTAGCGTGGAGAATCCCAAGATAAGCGCGGTCAAATATGTACTTTCTAGGGCCGCTGCTTTATTCAGCGCACCGAGCGAGAAAGTCGCCAAGGGGTTTTTCATTTTGATCCTTGCATGGTGTTCGGCCCGACGAGCCAGCAGGCCACACAAGGCGCCGATTCTTTTTAGCCGTCTCCGGTTCTTCCGAATACGGGCTGGTGTCCAGTGGGTGTTGCCGTACCCCGGATTTGTCGCGCTCATGGAATTCGCTACCTCCTTGGGTATTCCGCCCAACTTTCTTGCATGCACGGTTCGGCATGCTTGCTACGCATCCGCGTTGACGCCAGTACTTCTCATATCGGGCAGTTATTGCGCGACCCGAACCGGTCCGCCAGGCGTGGGTTTCTCGGTCTGATTGGCCACGGTGCCCCGCAAGAGCGACATGACCTCGCCCGCGCTGAGCCAGGGCGCATTCTTCTGCAATTGTCGCATCAGCAGCGTACTGACGTGGTAAGCATCTGGTAGCTCAACCGGTACCGCGCAACTCATCCCTTTGCGCCAAACCTTGATGAAGATCTTTTCGACCTGGTGGTCGATCGAAAAGCCCTTGTCCTTGTCGGGCCCGTGGCTTTTGAACTCGCAGGCTTTCATCAGGCCAAGGAATATCGCAGCGACAATCGGCAACTCGTTGCGCGTAAGCTGAATGATGATTTTGTTCGTCCAGTTGTACTGGCGCACGCCAGTGGCCTTCGCTGCATGGATCTGCAGCGTCGCAACGCCGTCCTTGCGTTCGCTCCCGCGCGTCTCATCTTCCTCGAAGCACAACGCAGCACTGCCGCCATAGACGTGCATCGACAGACCATACTCCTTGCGACCCTCGTCGGCCGAGGTAGAGAGCGGCGCGTCAGGTTCCGTAGGAGACTCTGTGCGGCACGGCGCGCCGGTAGACACAGGCGGCGGCACGACTGCGGTCGTGGCGCGCTCAACCGGCTGCTGTGAGGGCCGAGCTTGAGCCGGCTTTGAGGAAGGCGCAGCCGCTGGTGGTACCCCAGCCTGCAAGCGGACACCGATCGCTTCCATCACGCGCTTCATGTAGGTCTTGGCGTTTGTGCTGTCACTGGCCTTCAGCGCCGCCTCATCCAGCCGCTCGGGCTGGGTGAGTGCGCGGGCGTGATCGAGTTGCGCCTGGGAAATTTCCTTGAACCCTGCCAACCCGATATACCAGTTGAACTGCTCGAGGGACAACGACTCGACGTCGGCCATGAATAAACCCTCCAGATGCCTCAACATGTAGCAGTATGATAGCCTAAATGGGCCCGAACCACCACATAATGAACCATGATGAAGCCAGTATGCCCGACAAGAAATCACCACTGAAACACCGTAACCCACCCGGAGACGGCATTTATCTGACAGATCCGCGGTTGCGCAAGTTACTCGCCGCTGGCGTGGTTCCTGTGGTCCGCAGGGTCAATAGATCGATGGCGCCCGGCCGTTACGCGGATTTGACCAAGCACCCAAACGCATGGACCATTGAGCTCGAGGTCGACGGGCAACCCCGAAAGGTGTGCTCTCAGCGCAACCACGTGCGCGAATGGACCGATCTGACACGCGTGGAAACCCAGATGAGACTTTGGGGATTTCGGCACTGGCGCGTACACAATGAGGTTGATTCGATCCAGCAGGCGCTCAAGGATGAGCTGGATGTCATCCGGGCCCCAATCCGTGCGCGGGCGGCGGCGAGAAAGGCGGAGAGAGAAGCAGAAAAGGCAAAACCAAGAGGCAAAAGCAAAAAACCTTAGCCAGATTCTAGGTCCTTTCTTGTGCTGATCCTTAATTGGGTTGCTCCAAAAATCAACCACTACCTGGAGAAGCGTGCCCAACAAAAGCAGGGTACGCATCACCCTCACTGATACATCAAAACAAAAAGACCGGCAGCTTTGCCGGTCTTTTTTTGCGCTCCACATCCCACCGCTCACTGAATCCTGAACTGATTGACCAGCGTCTGCAGCTCGGCCGAGAGCCGGGCGAGGTCTTCGCTAGCGGTGGTTGTCTGCTGCGCGCCTGCAGCCGTCTGCTGCGTTCCCTGACTGATGTTGGTGACGTTGCGGTTGATTTCCTCGGCCACGGACGACTGCTCCTCTGCAGCGCTCGCGATCAATGCATTCATGTCGTTGATCTTCGTGACGGCCTGAGCAATCGTGTTCAATGAGACGCCCGCAGCCTGTGCCTGGTCCACACTGGCCTGAGCGCGCTTGTGGCCGGAATCCATAGCGGCCACGGCCTGCTTGGAACCGCCCTGCAGGCGCTCGATCATCGCGCGGATCTCTTCGGTCGAATCCTGGGTGCGTTTCGCCAGCGTCCTGACCTCATCTGCAACCACAGCAAACCCTCTGCCCTGCTCGCCGGCCCTGGCGGCTTCGATCGCAGCATTGAGCGCGAGGAGGTTGGTTTGTTCGGAGATGCCGTTGATCACCTCGAGGACCCGCCCGATCTCTACGCTGTCCCGCTCTACGGTGCGAATGACCTCGGCGGCCTGCTCCACCTCGCCGGCGACTTGCTGGATGCTGCCGATCGAGTGCTCGACCACCTGTCGGCCCTCTTTCGTGGCATGGTCCGCTTCCTGAGCTGCCCGTGACGCGTCGCTGGCGTTTCGAGCCACTTCCTGCACGGTGGCTGACATCTCGTTGATGGCCGTGGCCACCTGGTCAGTTTCGGATTGCTGGTTGATAACGTGACGCCCGGTTTCCTCGCTGGTGGCCGACAGCTCCTCGGCAGCCGCTGCCAGCTGGGCAGTCGACCCGGCGACCTGGCTGACCACATTCTGGATGCGCGCGACGAACTTGTTGAAGGCATCCGCCAGATGATCGAGCTCATCGCGGCCTTGTGAGGCCATGCGCCGGGTCAGGTCGCCCTCGCCCTGGGCGATATCCTCCATCGTCTCGACCGTGCTACGCAGCCGGGTCCGCATGCTCATGACCGCGGTGGTGACGAGGGCCGAGCCAACGATGAGCGCGAGCGCCAGCAAGCTCAGGCTGACGATATTGGAAAGGCGCATGTCATGGGCTACTCGTCGGCTGGCCTTGCTGACATCCTGCTGTGCCATCGAGTTCAGTTGGGACAGTTGGTCGTCGATCTTTTCGGACAAGGGGTAGGCCCGGGTCACCAGGACGCTCATCGCGCCGGCGAACTGGAATGACTTGAGCTTTTTGACGATATCTTCGTACTCCGCCCGGTTTTCCTCCCAGAGCTGACCCATCGCATTCAGCTGAGTCGCAATACGAGGATCAACCCGTGACATCGCCACGGCCTCTTCATAGTCCGACTGGGCATGCACAAGGTGCTGCGACGCGGCCTTGGAGAACTTGCCCTTGAGGCTCTCCCCCATCAACTGCTTCGCCACGTCCGGCTCGACGCCGCCGATCGTGGTGAGATTCATGTTGAGAACATTGTCGCGGATCGCGACGCCGGCGCGCAGGGTCGCCGCGTTCATCCGTTGTAGGGCATTGAGCAGCATGTGCTCCTGCCGGCTGGCCTGGATATCCTGGCCAACGACGTGCCCGAACCAGATGGGGGCGACGACCGCGGCGATCGCAAACAGCGCGGCGACGATGATGCTGCCCAGGATGCGGGCTGTGATGGTGCGTGGTCCAAGGCTCATATCATCCTCCAAGACGGTTCTTATGCGCGGTCCGTCCAGGCTTCGACTGAACGGCCGCATTTATGGGTGCGATGCCCATTAGTGCGTGCGGACGATCGACACCTTGTAATTTATCGTTATCGGCACCGGTGCGCGAATGCTTGACCCAGGTAGGTTGCGCCATGGCCGATCAGGTATGAGCAACGAGGCGCACCAAGAGTTCAATCAGCCGGCCATAAGGCAGACACGAAAAAACCACGACAAGCAGGCTTGTCATGGTCGGTTGTCCCGTTCAGCTAAAGTCGCTGAGACGGAACCGGGTGGCGCGGGGTTGTGCCCCGTCCACCCGCTCCACGAGAAAGACGTCGCCGTCTTCCACGTGGAGCTCGCGCACCGGCCTTGACGGCAGGGGCGGGAGGGCACCGACTGCGACCGCGAGGCCGTAGCTGGTGCGGATGGGGAGATCCTTGTTAAGGATCTCCTGAGCCAGCCATTGTGCTAGCTCGGCGTAGTACTCTTTCATCATCAGCTGCCTCCAGTATCCCAGGACCGGGAACGAGTTGCGGCGAAATGCCACTGAAGGTGTTGCCGAGGCATGGGGGGATAATGCGGATGGGTGTAGGGCACCCACCGCGGTTCGCGGCGCCCTTGACGAAACGCACGCCTAGTCCGAACATGTACTGACACTCCTGCAGGCATCTTGCCTGTGCTGACCTGGATCTGTTGATTCCTTGGATCCTGGCCCCTTTTCCTCTCCCTCAGCCACGCCCAACGATCCGCAGAACCTCTATCGCCCACCACCAACGAGTGCAGGGGTAATGGTCGCGGTCCCCGCACCAACCCTCACCGAACCTCCGCCACGCGCTCCTGGCCCCTATGCGGGCCTTTTCCTTGTTTTTTGACTTTTCTTAAGTCTTTTCTCCCCTCTTTTTTCATCTTCCTTCAGTCTTTGCGCCGGAGTTGTCCGGGTTGGTTCGGGGCGGCGCCGTGGTCTGGGCATGGGATCATTACCCCTGCACTCGTGGGTGGTTTCGGCGTATGCTGTGCGCGATATCCATCAAGTTCCCAGATCAGGCTCATGCACACAAAGGAGGAAGAGCGACATGGCCCGCAGCCCCCTTCCCGCCAAGCACGTCGGCGACGAACCACCCAGCGACTACCTCGAAACCCGCGTGATCGCGATCGAGGCCTACCGAACCCTGCGCGCCGCGCTGGGACGCCTGGCCGAGCGCGTGTGCAACGACGACGTCGAGCTGCCGGCGTACTGCGCCGCCCTGCCCTACCGGGTACTCGGCAGCGAAGCGCCCACCGTCATCGAGCCCACGCCCCTGTTCGGTCCGGCTGCGCGCGCGGCCGCCGCCGATATCCTGTGCGCGCTCACCGCCGCGACCGACCAGCACCACGGCGCCGTGCGCCGCCTGCCCGGGCTGCTCGCGGCCAGCACCGAAACTCTCGCCCTGATACAGCAGGTCAACACACTCAAGAAGGATTTTAAGGATAAGGTAAACGCCATCTCGCCCGTGCACCAGATCCGCAATCGCGAGATCCGTCGAGCCACCCACGACAACCAGGACAAGCAGGAGCGCATCAACCTGGTGCAGTGCTATCGGCTGGTTCAAATATTGCCTGTGATGCCGCCGCTCGTCGCCTTTACCTGGGCGAGCCAGCCCAGCGTGAGCACGAGCATGACCGTGCAGGAGGCCATCGAGCGGGTGCGCCAGGCCCGCGACGAGCCGCCCATTGACCATGTCGACCCGGCCGCCTGGGACTATGCCGCCGAACTCACCCTCGAGACGCTGGCTCAGCTGCCGACAGACGAGCTGATCGGTTACCGCGAGAAGATCACCCCGCAGCCTCGCGCCAATGTGCACCGCGTGGACGGCACACGCCTCTTGAAGACCGTGGCCATGCCCCTCTTCTACCCCCACGATCCGGCGGCCGCAGGCCCAGAGATCCGACAACTCGCCAGACTCGATCTCAGCACCCCACGGCGTCCTCGTGGTACGCCCAGGTATGAATCCGAGCCGCTGTGCCCGACCTTTGGTCTTTACCGGCGCAGGCCGGAAGCGCGGTAGCGCTATGCGGCGCGGTGAATACCCACGAAAAAGGCCACCCGCATAGCGAGTGGCCTTGGTCAAAATAACGCCTTAATGCTCTCGATGCCGATGAAGAGCATCGAAGATTAAAAATCCAACCAACGACAAGATGGCCAGGCCGGACAATACATCCGACAACACGCCATACCTAAAAGGTACGGCCAGAAACAGCAGTAGGAGCAGGACACCAACCTTCAAAAAATTAAAGTAATTGAATGTGAATGGCCTATTCATAATACCTCTCCTCAACCTGATAGAAGTTTAGCCCGGGACTCTAAAGCAACGAAAACGCAACTTTTTCGTCCGCGTACCACCCTTCAGCAGGAGGTAACTGATGATCGTGAAGACCACCAGCGTCCCCCATCGGTACAGGCTGAAGTGAGCGTCCCCAGCAATGCGGAACGCCTCGTGCCCTGCTGCCGTGAGACTGAGGGCGCTGGCTACAAAGAGCCAAGACTTCATTCCACTAATCTTCATACCAGTCTCCGTAGGGGTCTCGGCACAGGACATATGTGATCCCGAACACATGTCGCTCAGCATTGCCGAAAACAAGTGCACAAACCGCGAGCGCACCCGCCTACCTAAGCCCCACTACAAAGTTCGTATCGCACAGGTACGTTCCACTCGGCCTGTACCCGAGGACTATGCAAAACACTTATACCGCTGCGACTGACAACACCTTCGATGGCACTTCCGCCATCACCCAACCCAAGGCATGGGCATCGTGGAGATTGACCATCATGGAAAAGCCGTTTGTTTACGCGACCGAGGATGAGGTTATCGAAGCCGCAAAAAGCTTTCTCGATATCCGAGGGCATCGCGTCGCCGACGCTGATTTTATTGAGTCACCCGCTCTCGGTAAGGATATCGCTCTCATGCGATTGCAAGGACTCAAGCAAGAGGTGTTTGGGATAATTTGGCTGACCAATCGGCACCGCGTGATCGCTGTCGAGGAGATGTTCTATGGCACCATCAATCAATGTGCCGTTTACCCAAGGGAGATCGTGCGTAAAGCACTCGAGCACGGAGCCTGCGCGGCACTGGCTTACCATAACCACCCTAGCGGTGGTACGACAGCGTCATCAGCAGACCGAGCCATTACGGACCGTCTGAAAAGCGCCCTGGCTTTGATCGACGTCCGCTTGCTCGATCATTTCATCGTCGGAGGCGGCGAAGTGGCCTCACTGGCCGAGCAAGGCTACATGTAACCCCGAACCGCATCGCTGATTCAGGCGATGCGGTTTTTTTGGCGGTATTCGGTCGCTACTGCACGCCCCGCCACAGCACGCGTTCAATCTGGGCCAGAAGCCTCCCCACAACACGGCTCACTCCATCACCCAATCGTCTGCGGCATGCCCTCGACTTCGTGCAAGGCCCAGATCTTTTTGCGGCCATGTTTGTCGTTCTTGGAGGCATAAAGCGCCTGGTCGGCTACGCGCACCAGGTCGACGTCCTCGCCGGCATACGGATACACCGCCACGCCGATACTCGCCCCCACCTTCACGCTAACCCTCTCGGGTAAATCAAATGGCACGCTAACCGCATCGGACACACGCTTCATCGCCACCGACACGTCACGGATGTCCCCCAACTCGCGCAGTACCAAGACGAACTCATCTCCACCCAGTCTTGCCAGCATTTCCTCACCGCGCAAGAGCCGGCTCACGCGCTCCGAGAATGCGCGCAGCAGCTGATCGCCTACCGGGTGGCCATAACGGTCGTTCACGGGCTTGAAGTCGTCGAGGTCGATGATCGCGACGGCGATCATCGACTTGTGACGCTCAGCCCAGGCCACCGCCCGCTCCAGATACTGGTCCAGACCGGCGCGGTTGGGCAGCCCGGTCAGGGGATCCGTCAACGCCATCCGCGCGAGCTTGCGATTGGCGCGCAGCAGATCCGCTCGGTTGAGCATCACATCCCGCTGGATCATGATGTAGCGCGCTAGCATGACGACAAAGATCATCGTCGCACCAATCAGGTTATTCAGCTTGGAGATGTACAGACCCACACTGAACAGCCGCCCACCCAGGACAAACAACAGGATGTCGATGGCGACAGCACAAGCCACCACGCTCATCCAGGCTGACAGCACCGTTCTTTCTGCGTGCTTTTGTAACAGCCACCACGCCCAGAGCATCACCACGAACTGGACACCGTTGACGGTGACATCCTGCCACGTGAGAAAGTCTGTGCCATGGATGATCGGCGGTAATGGGAATGGCTCAAACTGCTCGTAGAGCACGAGTAAGGCCATCAATGTGATGGCGATGACTGTCGACCACCGAGCGCGAGACCAGAAGAAATTGCGTCTGAAACGGATTCTCTTCGCTTGAGCGCAGGTCCATGCGTAGATAAAGACACCGAGTACGAACACGGTGTGCCAAAGGCGAAACACCCAGAGCCGGGTGGCCACGTCTTTGACGAACAGGATGTTCGTCAGGATCACCAGGCCACCAAAAAGATAGTTAGGTAAATTGCTTTCCTGCGCAATCTACGAAAGTCCGAAACACAAATATAACTCGCTGTTTTATTTTCCATTTTCTCATTCCCTTGTCTAAGTTCGTCCACTATAATCCAATACAAGCCGATTGATTTGTGGGTGCAGTGTGGGTGCAGGAGCTATCTGCACCCACACAAACAGGGGATTCGACATGGCAACCAAGCTACTGACCGCCGCCACGCTGAAAGCGATTACCGAAAACGACGTGGGCTCCATTCTGAATGATGGAGGCGGCCTGCGGGGGCGGGTGCGGCGGAACCGGGCCGGGAAGATCACCGTTCAGTTTGAATACAAGTACCGTGACGGCAAGAAGTACCGGACTGCCAAGGTGGAGCAGTGGCCGAAAAAGTCGCTTGCCGAAATCCGGGCTATTTGCCGCGATATGAAAGCCAACCTGTCGAAAGGGATTGATCCCATTGAGAGCCGCAAGGCCGAAAAGCTGGAAACCCAACTGGAACAGGCCCAACAACTCGAAAAGCAAAAGCAGGAGATTGAACGCCTGGCCACCGAAGCCGCCACCCGGCGCACCTTTTCTGACGCTATCAAGCAATGGGAAAAACTGGAACTGTCACGGCGCAAGGATGGCGGCAAGGAAGCCATGCGGGCGATTCAAAAGGATGTACTCCCAGTTCTGGGCAAGGTGACCTTGGTGGATGTGAAGAGAGCCATGCTGGTGGATATTCTCGATGGCGTGGTGGAACGCGGGGCGCGGGTCATGGCCAATCACCTGTTTGGCGATCTGCGGCAGTTCTTCAATTTTGCCATTGCACGGGAATGGATCGACGCCCACCCGCTGGCAGGACTCACCAAGGACAAGATCGGGGGCCGTCAGAAAGAACGCGACCGCTACTTGTCGGAAGAAGAGATCATCGAACTGAACCAGCGTCTTCCCGCCGCCAATCTGCTGCGCACCACGGAACTGGCCATCTGGATCATGCTTTCCACCTGCTGCCGTGTCGGGGAGCTGTCGCAAGCCCAATGGGAAGATGTGGACCTGGAACAGGGAGAATGGTTTATCCCCGCCGGGAATAGCAAGAATGCCAAGGACCACACCGTTTTCCTCTCCGATTTCGCCAAGCGGCAATTTCAGGAATTGCAGGCCATCACCGGCGATTCCGCTTGGTGTCTCCCCTCCCGCGACGACAAGCGGCATATCTGCCTGAAATCCATCGCCAAACAGATCAAAGACCGGGTGAGGGACGAACCGTTATCCAACCGCACCAAGGCCACCGGCGCACTGCTGCTACCGGGAGGCGGCTGGACCCCTCACGACTTACGACGCACCGGCGCAACTATGATGGGTGAACTTGGCGTCATGGGGGAAGTCATCGAACGCTGCCTGAACCATGTTGAAGGCAACAAGCTGAAACGCATCTACCAGCGTCACGAATTGAAAGCCGAACAGCGCGAAGCATGGCGACTGCTGGGAGACCGGCTGGCACTCCTACAGTCTGCCGATGCCCAAGAAAATGTCATTGTAGGCCGGTTTACCAAACGCGCCTGAACGAAGCCACCGGGGAGCCCCTTGGGGGCGGACGGGTTGGCGGGCGGGGGATCAAAAACAAGCGGAGGCAACTCACACATAATGCAACACTGCGGCGAAGCGGACAGCGCGGTTTTTGCGCTGCGCATAATTTCCAGCATTATGTTCCATTGCCGACCACCGACCCTGGTTGGGTAGGCCGCACCAAACCTCTACCGAAGCCGCAGACAATTGGGGGCGGGAAAGGGCAGCGCCGTGCGGGGGCGCGGCAGGCTGGGCGACAGCCGAGCGTGCCAGGACTCCGCGCAAGCGGCAACGAAGGGGTGAGGTGGATCAGAAAACGATCCGGTGGATCGTTTTCCCGCCGAACGCCGGAGCCATGGATGGCGGAGACCGGTCTTTCAAGCGGAACGGGACGCGTAGCGCCGAAAGCAGGCCGGCCGAAGCCGCCGAGCCGGTTGCGAAGCAGCCGGCGATGCTGAATTCCGGCACGGCATAGCCCGGCGCGGCGCTTGCCTTTGAGCCTGCAAGCGGCGTGATGGGCGGTCCGGAGTCTCCACGCCAGACTTGATGTCCCGCTCTACCGACAGCAGAATAACCGACAAATGGATTGAGAGTTCCCGATCGGCACTGGGGTGCGATGGAAATTGCGCCCCTTCGCTTTCTCCTTCTGTCCGGGTACAGATCACTAGCCCTGCGATAGCTCAATATACTCGGAGTCCCAGCCGGAAGCAGAAACCGCATCAATCGCCGCCCCCAGCTTCTGCGGGTCCTCGACCACAACGTAACTCCAGCGGCCATATTCCCCCAAATGGTTCATAGCCCGAACCCAGCGCTCCGCAGCCTTGGCCTTCACATCGGCGTCGTCGTCGTACTGGCCCTTGATCTCGACAATGAGCTGTAGCCCGTTGTCCAGCACGACGATGAAGTCAGGGATATACCGCGCCTGGATATTGCGTTTGCGATAAGGAACGACGAAACCGAGGTGATCATTCTTCACCCAGCGCGCTACACCGGGATGCACATCGAGCGCGAATGCTGCGCTCTGCTCCCACTTGCCCGTGTCGGCCACCATTGCGTTCAAATGGCACTTCTCGACCGGGTAAATCGGCTTGGTGGAATAGAAGTCCACATACAGGGTGCTGCCGCGCCCACTCGCGCCCTGGGGAATGACGGGCAGCTCATGGGTTGATTGATCGGTGCCGCGTTGGATCGCATCCAGCAGCGTCGATACGGCCGCCTGCATGTAATGGCCAACGGCGAGCAGGTCACAGGCCTGACTGTCGCCTTTGCGCACCAGTTTTTCGGGATCGGCCAGGAATCGCCGGGCGGCGAACAGCACCTTCTGGAACAACTGCGTCACCGGCACCGCCTCGGCGCCATTCTCTTCCTGCCAGCGCCGGCATACCTCCCGGGCCAGCCGGAAGGCCACCTGTTGGTCGCGAAACTGGCGTCGCCATTCGTTGAGAGAGAGCTTGGTGCGCTCCCCGGGCCCATACGCCGACAGTGCGCCTTCCGGAGCGGTCAGGGGCGTTAGATCCACCGTCGGCGGAATCTCCATGGGATCGAGCGTGACCTTCGACACACGATTCCAATCGACGGACACGTCGAAATGCCCACTCTGCTGATAGCCGGTCACGATCGGGAAGGTAATCTCGTATTGCACCTTCTCCGGCACGGAATAAATGTGGTTCGGCTCCGGCTGCTCCACCGGCTCCCGCGATTCGCGCACCTTGAACGGCACCAGCTCGAAGGGCACGCCGAACACCTTGGCGGTCTCCTCGGCAAACTGCTCAGAACCATCGTCCTTCAGCGCATAGCTTCGCCGCCGCAATGCGCGCCCGACCACCTGCTCGCACAGCAACTGCGAGCCGAACGGGCGCAGGCCAACGATGTGGGTTACGGTATTGGCGTCCCAGCCCTCGGCCAGCATCGATACCGAGACAATGCAGCGCACATCCCGCCCCGGCGGGATGTGTTCGTCAATCCACTTCAGGCTACCATCATTGTCGTCGCTGGCGACCTTCTCGTTGTGTTTGCGCACCAACTCCGACCATTCCTCCGGCACCTTGCCACCGGGCCATTCCGGCTTGCCCACGGTATCGAGGATGAATCGTAGTCGCCGGGTTTCGTCCTTGGTGCCGCCTTCCTCGATGTCCTCCACTACTCGGGAGTCAATGCGTACCGTGACTTCCTCGCCTGGCTGGTTGCGAAACCAGGGCGGCGCCTCCCCGTGGCCACCCTTGCCTTCGGCCAGCCATTCGTAGACGGCTTTCGCCACACGGGTGTCCCGGCAGACCACAATGAATACCGGCGGCACCGGATGCCTGTGCTGCTTCTTGGCGAAACGCTCCCACTCCTGGAAACGCTGGTGCCATTCCTGCGCCAACAGATTGATCGGGGCGCTGGCGTAGGTCATCACGATCTCCGGCGTGATATTGGTGCCATAGCCATCCTGAATCGCCTTCTGCTGCACCCAGCGCCAGATGTTGAAATAGGCCGCCGCCTCCGCGCCCGTCGCATCCCTTGAGGGAAGCTGCGGAATTTTCACCAAGCCGGATTCGATGGCATCCAGCAGCCCGAAATCCGAAACGATCCACGGGAAGGGCCGTCCGACCTCGTTGCCCGAACCCTGGATGTAGAAAGGCGTGGCCGAAAGGTCCACGCACAAGCGAATCCCCTTCTTCTTTCCGCCGGCCAGCTTGTTGATCCGGTCCAGGCCCTCGATCCAGATGGTGGCCTCGCGCGCGTTCTTCTCCGCGAGCTTCCTGTCATCATCCAGATCCGCCGCGTCCGTGATGCGCTCTCCGCGCCGATAGGCATGATGGGCCTCGTCATTGAACACCAGCCAGTGTGGCGCACGCCCGCGACCTGAGCCCAGCTCCTGGCGAATGCGCTTGAACCAGGCCCTGTCCGACTCGAAATACTTGATCTCGCGGGTCTCGTTCTTCTTGCCCGCATTCTTGACCACCTCCACCGGCTCGCCCGTCTTGACCACCCTGGCGGACTGACCGTTGACGGTGCTGGTCTCCTGCTTGGCCAGCCGGTGCCAGTTGGCGATCATCACCTCGCCGCGCCGCAGCTCCTCCATGCGGTGCGGCGGCACGAGCTGGCGGGTGCGGTACAGGCTCAGATCGCCGCGCGCCGGCTCCAGCTCCTGCAGGCGCTCGCGAATGGTGACATTGGGGCAGACGATCAACACCGTATCGGTGAAACGATCGTCGGTGGGCTCGGCGATTCGGTTGAGGATCGACCATGCCGCCAGCATCCCCATGACCGTGGTCTTGCCCGTGCCGGTCGCCATCTTGCAGGCGTAGCGGGTAAAGGCGCGGAATCCATGGGCCCTGGCCTCGGCGCCGGGCTCGTCGGTGGGAATCTTGGGGATGTCCTTGCGATAGGGTTCGGCGGCCTCAACCAGAAAGATGATGGTCTCGGCCGCCTCGACCTGGGCAAAGAACAGCCGCTGCATCCGGTCCTCGGAGCGCCACAGGGCCAGCAGTTCCCGGGTGACGCTTGAGGCGCCGTCGTATTCGCGCCCGGTCAGTTCCCCCTTGCGCCAGGCGGCCACCCGCTGGCGCAGCAGATTGACCAGCGCCAGCTCTTCTTCCTGACCGACATCCGCCTCGCCGAACAAATCCTGTTCGCCGCCCTGCCGGCGCCCCCGCTGGGCGTGCTCCGGCACGCGGAAGTAGTAGCTCGCGGCCCGCCGTCCCTCCGCCTTGACCGGCGGCTCTCCCTTGCGAATCTGCCAATGGCAGCAGGGCTCGTAGAAGGGCGAGTTGATGATCGGCGATTCGACTTCCAGGGGGCCAGCACTGGTTGAGTTGTGGGATTGAGGCATTGGCTACGCCGCCCAACGCAGGATTTCCACCTCGGCGCCCTTGCCGACCGCTTCTTCGGCCATGGCCAACACCTTCCCGCTCATCTCCTCGGAGAGATAGTACTCGCCGCACTGGGCACAAACCTGCGCCGGGACGTTCTTGATCACTACCGTGGTTTCACCACGTTGCAGAGTCACCGTGGTTCTGTCGTTGATCACTTCGCCGGTTTTACAAATGACGCATTGCATTGTTACCTCCGCTTCCTGAAGTCATCGGACCACACGACCGGGTCCGGGCTATAGGCGGTTACCACGAAACATCCCCGGGTTTGCGGATCACGGCCCACGACCACGTGGATCGGCTCGCCAGCGATGAACCCCAGCACCAGGTAACTGGGATAGGGCTGATCATCCAGGTACTCAGCAATGGTCTCGCCACGGGCAACCACCTTAAGTATGGCATCCCGGCCAAGCGCCCGCTCGAACATTCGCCGCAGCGCATGGCCGCTGAAAGTAACCCCGGCGCAATCCATCAATCCGGCTCCCGCACCGCCATCAGTTCGTTGCCGCGCTCGTCGATCACCTTGACCGCGATACGCTGCTGCTCGCCCAGCGCGAAGGGCTCCGACTCTGTGCCGGCCAGGTGCTCCCACACGCTGTCGTCGAACTCCGCCTTGAGCGACTTCTTCAGGTTGTCCCAGGCCCCGGTGCGGGGGAAGAACACCTGCGAGGCGCAGAACACCATGCCGTTGTAGTCGGTATCCAGCATCCAGCAGGGCAGGTTCTCCGCGTCGATGGAGCGCGTTTCCAGGTCCGCCGGGTTGAAGATGTCCAGCCCCAGCACTTGGGCCTGATAGAGCGGCTGCCCGTCTTCCCGCTTGCCGGCGGGCTTGAGTGTCACGTCCGGCAGGCCCGTCACCGAGAAAATCTGATCGGTGTGGCTGGTCTTGAGCAGATCGGCCATCACCACATCCGGCGTCACGCTGACGTAGGTCACCGGAATGCGCAGCTTGGCGCGGTCCTCCACCAGCTCCCGCGCCTTGGCCTGAATGGCAAAGCCGAACAGGTAGAGCTGATCGTACTTGAGAAAGTACGCCTCACGTGCGGCCTCGTAGACGAGATGCGAATCGATCGCACCGTCCTCCGGGCCGAAGGCCACGGCCACCCGCTGGCCACCGTTACCATTGCCCTCGGTTTTCGCCTCCGCATGCAGCCACTCGCAATCCGCCACCGGCCGCACCGACTCCAGCGCCAAAGCCTGGTTGCCGGGCAGCCGCAGGGTATGGGCCCGGCGCAGCACCTCGATCATGCGGTCCAGGTAGGCGCGGGGATTCTGGTAGCTGGCCGGCGTCTCGGCGGTTGTTGCAGCCGCTTGCTCATCAAGCACCGTCGCCGCCTGGATGGTGGCCTCCACGGTAAAGGGCCCACAGACCCGGGTGACGTTCCTGTTCACCTCCGGCCGGTCCACCAGCGTGACCATCTCCGGCTCTTCGTTGTTGGCGATGGACTTGAGCGTAATGCGCGGCACCAGACCGCCCACTTCCTCGCCCTTGCGATTCTGCTTGCGCTTATAGACAAAACCGCCGGCCGGCCCGCGCTGCGGCTCCTTCAGCTCGTACCACGGAAAGGTGGCGGTCAACAGCCGCTGCCGGGCCAGGGCCAGCGGCACGCGGGAGGTATCGCAGGTGATCCAGCGGCGGCCCCATTGTTCGGCGACGTAGGCAGTGGTGCCGGAGCCGCAGGTGGGGTCGAGGACCAAGTCGCCGGGGTCCGTGGTCATAAGAAGACAGCGCTCCAACAGCTTGCTAGACGTTTGTACTACGTAGGTCTTCTCATCAGTAAAATTTCCTGTAGCCGTATCTGTCCACATATTCGTAATTGGCTGGACAGGGAAATCTGTGGAGAACCGAATATAGCGAATGCTATTCCGAGCTTTATGAATTCTTCCTGCCTTGGCCAAGTTTTCCAACCCAGCAACCGTCGTCTTCCAGTGCTGATTAGCCGGCGGGCGATAGGCCTTTCCGTCAAAGACAAACTCTTGTGGGGACGACGTTTCACCTTGCGATACAAGACTAGTTGGCTGGTAGAGCTTTGCCCCTTCTGTGATTGATCGCTCACCACGCAACTCTTGAGCAGTTAACCCCCTGTATGAGCCGTCAGGGAGTAATACCCACCTATATCTACCGCCCTGCGGAGATACATCCTTGTCGAGGTATAACCTGTTGAACTTGGATAAACTAGCGTCCTTTCCATACCAAATGAGGTAATCACCTGTTCGAGCGAGTTTCGAAGTATCGAACCCACTTGTCGAAACAAAACTGATTACTGACAGGAAATTATCTTCACCGAAAACCTCATCCATAACTTCGCGCACATGATGCAGATTCTCATCCGAAATCTGCACAAACACGCTGCCGCTTTCGGTCAACAGCTCCCGCGCCATCAGCAGCCGGTCGCGCAGATAGCTCAGATAGGAATGCAGCCCCAGCTCCCAGGTATCCCGGTAGGCCTTGACCATCTCCGGCTCGCGGATCATCTCCTCGTCCTTGCCGTGCTTGACGTCGCGCTTGCGCACGAAGGGCTGGAAGTTGGAGCCGAATTTCACGCCGTAGGGCGGGTCGATGTAGATCATCTGCACCTGGCCGCCCAGGCCCTCGTACTCCAGCAGGGAGTTCATCACCTGCAGGGAGTCGCCGAGGATCATGCGATTGGTCCAGGGGCCCTTGTGCTCGTAGGCGTCCAGCCGGTCGGCGAGGTCCACCTGCGGGTCGCCGAACAGGTCCAGGGTCTGCCCGGCGGCCTTGTAGCTCTTGAGCCGTTCCAGGATGGCGCGGGTGGAGTGGCGCTCATGCACGAACAGTGGCACCGTGGGCACGCTGATCTGCTGGCGCTCCGCCTTGCCGGCCCAGTTGAGAAACGGCCGCGTCAGGCTGCGCAGGCGCGCGGCGCATTCGCGGCTGGAACGGAACACCTCGCCCGTGCCCTGCCACCGCTGCGGCTCGGCAAAAACAACGTCTTCACCCTTCTCCCCGGCCTCGGCCACCAGATTCAACAGCCACTCGGCGAACTCCCGCTCCGCATTCTCGTCCCACATCAGCTCCGGCGCCAGGCTGGAGTCGTAGCGGTAGCTCTTGGGCTCCCGCACCTGATGAAACTGATCCTGCAACCCTACCTCGGGCCGCAGGGTCGCCTCGTCGGCATGTTGATAGCTGCCGTAACTGCCATTGCCTGCTTGGGGCTTGTCGGACTTTACCGGCTTGCCGCCGGATGGTTTCGCTGTACCGACGGCTTGCGCGCCCGTCTGCGCCGCCGACGCCTTGCGATAGACCGAGCCACCCCGGCCCCGACCCTTGCCCAGCACGCCTTCCGCAATCAACCGCTCGCGCACCGCATTCACGGCCGCTTCGTCGTATTCCCGGCCTTCGGCCTCCAAAGCCTGCTGCACCTCGCGGAACAGACTGACATTGCCGATGATGCTGCCGTCCTCTGGCATCGTGGCTAGAATCAGATCGCGAATGCGGGTTTCATATTTCTTATCGTTCATTGCTGCCACTCCCGAAACACCGCATTGAACTCTTCAAGCAACCGTTGCAGGGATGCGTCGTTGCGCGCCGCCTGTCCCAGGTCCATCTCCTTCACAATATCCTCCGCGTATTCGATACCACCCAGGCTGGGCGTGATGCCGCTCTCCCGAATGGCGTCAATCAGCATCTTCTTGTACCGAACCCGCTCGCACTTCTGATCCGGCGCTTTGCAACCACGCCCGAAAACTTTCTTGAAAGCTCCCGAGTCAAGCAGCAGCCAGCGCTCGATATGTGGGTCTGGAACGGCAAACACGATCTGCAAATCGGCCTGCTGGGCGACATCACTCAACGCTTTCGTTCGTTGGCGCAGCCCCTTGCAGTTGGCGTCGGTACTGGCAACAATCAGATCGGGTTGCCGACCACCCTCCCTCTGAAGATCATGCAGGTACTGCCTGAACTCCCTGACCACCGCCCCATGCCCGCGCCGGGCATTGCGCCAGTCGAGACTGATCTTGACACCGCTATCCTCTGCAAGTCGCTGCAGCAGTGCGCCGAGAAACTGCTTATGGGCATAGTCCTCCACGAACAGCGCGATCCTACGCATCGAAGTCCCCCCGCAGCAGCCGCTCGGAGACCGTCAGGCCTTCCTCACCCTCTTCCATCAGCGAGCTATCAACCTCGGCCTTTTTGCCGAGCGGCCCCCATACGGAGAACGGCTCGATCGTTGTTTCGCCCTCGGATGATCGCTTGCACACGAACAAGGAATCATCCGACATGAGGTCCGGCAGCAGCGGGGAATGCGTGGTCACGATATATTGCGTTTCGCCGAGAGAGGCACGGGTCTTAAGCAGTTCCGCCACCAACTGAATGCGGCGGGGGTGAATGCCATTTTCAGGCTCTTCAAAACCAATGAGTGAAGGCTGTTCCTTGGCACCTGCCAGTGCCAGCAGGCCAAGCACCCGCAAGGTTCCCTCGGAGAGCAGGCGCGCCGGAACCGGTATTCCGTTTTCACGCAGTTTCAACTCCACTTCCCCAAGTTCATCGACCTCGACATCGATGCCCTCGACGTTGGGGAGAATGGTACGCAAGGCTTTCTCCAGTGCCCTGAACTGGGGCGTATCCACCGCCTTTAGCGTATTTAGAAACCCCGCCAGCTCCTCTCCCATCAGGCCAATATGCCGGACTTCCTTTACCGGGCCGGCCGCCCGCATGCGTTCTCTCGGCTCGAAGTAGAAGAAGAACCAGCTCTCCAGCTCCCGCCGCATGGCCACCAAGTGGGGATAGTGAGGCGGATAATTCGGCAGGGATAAAATACTGTGATCCAGATACCGTTCGTAATAGGTCGGATGCGCCTGGCCTTCCATACGCAAATGCAGTCGTTTCTCGACCCGCTCAAGGAAAGGTTTACGCTTGTCGGTGGGCTCACCTTTCCTGTTGAGTGCAGTCAGATACTCGTCGGATACGCGCAAGAGGCCGCTCTTGGGAAGAATTTCAACTTCAATCCGGTAACGAAGCGATTTCTCTGTCACCTTGGCAAGTTTCTTGGACGATGAGACATTGCTTTCATCATCTTCGGGTGAAGTACGCTTCATTTCCCGAATTTGTTGATTAACAGCGTCGATGATCGCGGGAGAAAGCTCGACATCCACCTCAATACTGAAGGTCGCCCGTTCCGAGTTGAGCAAACCCTTGATCCCTTCCGGTCCAAAGGAAAACGACTCCAAAGGCTTGCCGCGATAGGGAGGCTCAAAGGCGTCCTTCAGGGTCCTGGATGTCGCCAGCTTCGATAACAATTGCAGCGCATCAAGAAAATTACTCTTGCCTGCGCCATTGGGGCCGAACAGGACGGAGAGAGGCTGTAACTCGACCTCAACATTCCTGAGCGATTTATAGCCGGATATCTTGATTCGTTTCAGCATATGAAAATTCTCATTTTTTGATCGGCCTTTAGCATGGTCTGGCCATCGAGGATCAGCTTCTCCGGCTCACGATCCGGGGTAATCAGCCTTTCCAGGTTATCGACCGGGCGGGTCTGAAAGCGTAGCTCGCCACCAGCTTCCAGCAGCATGACGGCTCCGATGGGGAACGAACGCGCGATGCTGACCAGCAGGTCACGAATGTAGTCGTCATCCCAGACCCAGCCGCGCTGGAAGTCCGGGAGATGGATCTTGCCCTCGCGGATTTCCCGCAGCAGATCGTTCAATGATGCTTTGGTGCTGTCAAACGTCGTCATGGGTTTCCGTTCTTGATTGTTGTTGAGCGTCGTTTCAGCGCTTCTTCTCTTCACCCAGCAGGTCGCCCTGCTCCGGGATCGTGATGCCGTTGCGCCCGCAGTAATCCCGGATCAACACCTCCACCATGTTGGCGATGGAGCGGTGCTCCTGCTGCGCAGCGGTGCGCAGGGCATCTTTCAGGTGGGGATCGATGCGGAACGTCAAGGTTGCTGTTTTTGTGGTGGCCATCTCCTTCCCCAGTATCTCACTGCAAATGTACTGTAATGTACTGTAAAATCCCATATAATCCAAGGGACTCCGGGAGCCAGCCCAAGGAGGACACATGGCCCGCCACTACTCGACCCGCAGCTTTTTCCGCCAGGTGCCCAACGCCCTGCTGGCGCGTTACTTCACGGGCCGGGGGCTGTTCGGCGATCTGGACTTCGCGGCCATGAAGGAAACCAAGCCGGATGCGCTGTTTGATGGCTGGCTGACGTTGCCCGAGGAACAGCGCAAGCCGATGGACGCCGAGTTTCAGGACATCTTCGAGCTAAGCTGCGAGAAGGGTTTCCGGGCCATCATCGACGAGGCCCGCTGGCAGATGCAGGCAGACCCGGAGGCAGTGACGGCGTTTATTGAAACCCTGTCGGCGTTGCCCGATCACTATCACCGGGCGATGGTCACCTATCTGGATCACGGCGAGTGTTGGAAAGGCGCAACCCGCTTCTATCATGCCGATACGCTTCCCTACTGGCGCAAGCGCAAGAACATGGGCCACAAGCCGGCGGCGGTAGACGACGCCAGCCTCCACCAACTGGCGGACCAGATCCGCAACTATTTCCACCGTACCGAAGGTAGGGGCAACAACTGCGTGGTGGAACCGTTCCGCCGGGGTGAGCTGGATTACTTCTTTGCCTATCCCGAGGACTACTCCCAGCAGAGTATCGAATGGGTGGACGGCGAGTTCGACCGCCGGCCGCATAACCCGGCTTTCGAGGTGATCTTCGTCTACTCGCAGAAAGAAGGGACGCTGGACCTGAACTTTCGCGGCCCCCGCAAGGCCGTGGAACCGCTCCAGGGCATGTTCGCCACCACCATTCTGAAGCTGGACGAACTGCCGCCCGATCCCAGGGACGAGCGGGTCTACGATCTGGACCTGCTCAGCAAGCGGGGATTCGATTTCACCTATGACGTGGGCAGTGGCATTGAGGATGTCGTTGTTCGCAAGTTGCGACTGTCCTCGCGGGTCAACCGGGGCGAGCGCATCACCCTGGAGGCGGATACTTCCCGTAACCCCGATGCGGTCTACGACCTGCTGGACAAGCTGGGCAAGTCCTTGCCGATGCACCTGTACAACGTCAGCCAGGTGGAGATTGCGGCCTCCGTGGTCACCGATTCCGACAAGCCGGCCAAAACCGTGGCAATCCGCCTCACCTATCCCAACTCCTGCTCGCTCAAGTACGACGAAGTGGGCATCAAGCTGCGGGAGATGCTGGAAGCCTCCGGCGTCGAGCCCAAGGAGCCAACGGAAGTAGAAGAAGCGACCGAAGCCGGTGACGCATGACGCCGCAAGCGGTACTGGCTGAGCTGCTTGACCGAGTGGCCGCGCAACAGGGCAACGCGGTGCTGTTGAACGCCGACGAATTGGCTCAGTGGCCAGCGGAAACGGTCGCGACGCTGAAGGCGCAAAAGGTCATCACCAGGGCGCGGCCTGCGGTCAGTGCAGTCTGCCCCGGCTGCGAACGCGAATGTGTCATGCCCGTGCATACCTTGGCTGATGCGGGGCGCACGGGTGCCTTTATCGTCTGCGACAAGCGCAGCGACATCAGCCGCGTTCCGGTGCCAGATGCCCAACTCGAACAGTGGCAGGCTTCCGGTGATTCCATCGCCGATCTGCTTGCGGGCTTGCTCAGTCTGCAACGCCCAAATATGGGCAACTCATTGGCGGGTCGCTGGGAAGTCGGGGTGTTCCGGGGTAAAAAACACGCCAGCCATCTTGTTCTACTGGCCGGCGAGAGGCTCACCCTCACCATGGCCGGTCACTCGATTGCGTTGACCGAGGTGCTGGCGCTGGAGGGCAACCGCTTCAAGGTGGATAAACGACGGTTGACCCGCCTGGTCGATCAGCCCGTTGCCGGGGCCGGGGATATTGAATCGGCCGAGCAAAGAAGGGAACGCATCAAAAAGCGGGTTAATGAATTGAAGGCCCATGGAGTCAGGGCATTTTTGAAAACGGTTGCCGACGAAGAAGGGCTCTCCATCTCCCGGATCAAACAGCTTATCCAGGACGACGATCCCGCCCCCAAATCGAAAGCCTCTTACTGGTAGCCAGACAGGGCTACCTACTCTCCAACCACAAACCCAGCAACCACGCCGCTTCGCGCCGATTTTCACTAGCCAGCTTGAAGGGTAGTGCCCTAGCTCGTCCGTAATTCAGCCATGTTCAACAACGCCTATGGAGGCGCAAACATGGCTACCGCAATCCTGAGACTTCCCACCGTCAAGGCCCGCACCGGGCTTTCCCGCAGCACGATCTACCTGCGCATTTCCGAGGGTCGCTTTCCGAAGCCCGTTTCCCTCGGCGGCCGTGCCGTCGGCTGGATCGAGGCGGAGGTGAATGACTGGCTGAACCAGCAGATCGAGGCCAGCCGCAAGGCTGCGGACTGAGGGGAGGCCAAGACCATGACCACAAACAGAAAGGGCCGCACTGGCTGCAACCAAGCGACCCTCAAGACTACTACACGCACCCGTAATTCTACCGGTATCGTTTCCCGCGTAAAAGCGGCCGTCGTGACTCTAGCCCTGTGGGGCTGGCTCCCCATCGGACTGGCGCAGCGGATCAACCGCATGGGAGGGCCGCGTGATGAATAATGCGATCTCCCAATTCCGCGACGCAATGCGATCCGCCGGGCTGGTGCCGCCCGACGTGATCGAGCCGGGAACGCTCCACCGCTTCCCTGGGTCCGGCAAGCGCCCGAGCAACCGGGCCGGGTGGTGCCTGTTGTTCGACGACAGGCGAGGCGGTTGTTTTGGTGACTGGTCTACTGGCCTATCCGAGACTTGGCAGGCAAAAAGTGACAAGCCCTTTTCAAGAGCCGAACGAGCAGCTTTCGCCCGCCGGGTGGAAGAAGCCAAGAGACAGGCCGAGGTGGAGCGCAATGCCCGGCAAGCTGATGCAGCCAAGCGAGCCGATGCGATCTGGAACGCAGCCACACCCGCCCCCGGCAATCACCCCTATCTGATCCGCAAGCGCATCCAGCCGCACGGCGCGAGGATTCACAAGGGCGCGTTGACGCTGCCGGTAATGGACTTCGACGGCAGGTTGACCAGCCTGCAATTCCTCTTCGCCGATGGCGGCAAGCTGTTGCTCACCGGCGGCCGCAAACGCGGCTGTTTCATTCCTGTTGCGGGTGATATGAAAGACCCCGCCCGCGTGATCATCTGCGAGGGCTGGGCCACCGGCTGCACCCTGGCCGATGATGAACCCACCGCGCTGGTGTTGGCCGCCATCGACGCGGGCAACCTGGAGCCGGTTGCATTGGCCGCCAGCCGCCGCTGGCGTTCCACCGAACTGGTGATCGCGGGTGACGATGACCGGCTGACGGCAGGCAATCCCGGAGCCACCAAGGCCAAGGCCGCCGCCATTGCATCGGGGGCGCTGTTGGCGCTGCCCCAGTGGCCGGAAGATGCCCCGGACCATCTGACGGACTTCAACGATCTGGCCGTTTGGTTGGCAGGAGGTGGTGTATGACCGCCGACCTGCTGAAGTCCGCCGCGCCACCGCCTGAGGATTGGCCGGAGCTGGTGCCGCTGGACGCGCCCAACCTGCCCCGCCTTGATCTGGTTCACCTGCCCGGCTGGGCCGGGGACTATGCCCGCGCCATCGCCGCCGATACGGAGACCCCGCCAGAGCTGGCCGCCGGGATGGTCCTGGTCGCCTGCGCCACCGCTGCCGCCCGCCGTCTGCGGGTGATGGTGAAACCGGGTTACTTCGAGCCGTGCAACCTGTGGGCCGTGGCCGCCCTGCCGCCTGGCAACCGCAAGAGTGCCGTGCAGTCCGCCGCCACCGCGCCATTGGTCGCGTGGGAACGCGATCAGGCCACCATCATGGAATCGGAGATCAAGCGCATCACCAGCGAGCGCAAAACACTGGAGGCCCGCGCCAAGGAGAAGCGCAGCAAGGCCGCCAAGGAGAAGGACAACGGCAAGGCGGCGGAGCTGGCTCGGGAGGCCGCCGACATCGAGGCCGAACTTCCCGACATCCCCATGCAACCGCAGATATGGACATCGGACGCCACCCCGGAACGGTTGGGCGCACTGCTGGCCGAGCATGGCGAGTGCATGGCCTGGCTTTCCAGTGAAGGTGGTGTCTTCGACCTGCTGCAAGGCCGTTACTCCAACGGCATCCCCAACCTGGACCTGGTGCTGAAGGCCCATAGCGGCGATGCGGAACGGGTGGACCGGGGCAGCCGTCCGCCGGTCTTCCTGAAAGGCCCGCGCCTGAGTATCGGCCTGAGCCCGCAGCCAGATGTATTGCGGGGACTGGCGGCCAAGCCGGGATTCCGGGGCCGTGGCCTGCTAGGGCGATTCCTCTATCTGCTGCCGCCGTCCCCGCTGGGGTATCGCGCTTTGCAGTCCAATCCTGTACCGGAAGGGGTGCGCGACGCCTATGCGGCCGGTCTCCGTGCCATGTTGGATTGGGAGCCCGCCACCAACGAACACGGAGGAGAGGAAAGGCCGCACCTGCTACGCCTGAGCGATGAAGCCTATGCGGAGTGGTACGCCTTTGCCCAGGCCATCGAGGCGCAGATGCAACCGGGCCGGGAACTGGAACACTTCACCGACTGGGCCGGCAAGGCACCGGGGGCAGCGGCACGCCTGGCCGGGGTGCTGCACGGCATCAAGCACGCACACGGCACGCCTTGGGAAGCTGCCATTACCGCCGAGACCATGACCGCCGCACTGGAGATCATGGCCGTTATCACCCGCCACAGTCTGGCGGCGATGGACATGATGGGAGCCGATCCCACCATTGCCGCCGCCCGACTGGTATGGGACTGGATCGAACGCGGGCGGCTGGCTCGCTTCACCGTACGCGAAGCCTTCAACGCCCTGCGCGGCACCTTTCCCCGTGTCGCCATGCTGCGCGAAGCCCTGGAGGCGCTGGAAGAGCGTGGCTATCTGGAGGTGAACGAACCGCCGCGTGATGGTCCCGGCCGCCCTCCTTCGCCCCTGGTGCGGGTGAGGCCGGAGATTGCGAGGGCCTGGCGATGAGCTGGCGCGAAACCCTCGGGGCACCCCCTTCGACCGAACGACCTTATACGCATAATTCGCAGAATACGCAGAAACACACCGAGCCGGGGAATTGTGCGGATATTGCGGATTCTGCGTATAGGGATTCAAAACAGGAAAGCTCCAAACTGCTGGAGGCCCTGGCCGATGCCTGCCGAGGCCTTGCCATCACACCTACCGAGGTGAAGCTGGCACTGGCAGCGGAAGACATCGACGACTGGCGCAACGGCACGATCAGCACCGATACCCTGGCCGCATTCGCCCACTCACTGGTGCAGCGTCGAGACATGGATCAGGGCAAATGCCCAGACGACTACACGGAGACTGCCACCTGCAAGCACTGCGGGCCGATCTGGTTGTGGTTCTCCGGTGAGGTGTTGGGTTGCCCCTGGTGCTGGAATCGAGCAGCCGATAAGCCGATACCGCGCCCGTGTTCCGTCCACTGCGGCGATTGCATCCACTTCAAGCGAATTAACCATCCGCACCTTGGCCATTGCTCCAAAGGCGAGCCGGAAGCCATCGCCGGATTGTGGGACATGGACCGGCGATATTGCGAATGCTTTTTACCAAGGCCACAGCAAACCCACAACGACCAACCAAGGCCCCCAAGGGCCGATACAAAAAGGTGAATATCCCAAATGATTTCGGTTAAAAAATTTGGAGGTAGACATGGGCGGAATGGGTAGCGGGCGGCACTGGTACTGGGGTGCAAAAGACACCACCGACGATTACCGATCCATCGACGTGCGGCGCTGGAAACGGGACGGCTTGCTCAGTCCGCATCAATCCTTCGGCTGGCAATGGTCGCGGCATGGCGAAGTAGTCGCCTCCATCCGCGTGCGCACTGAACCGCACCGGGTAATCCTTACCTATCGACACCGAAGCGGCGGCGACGATTGGAAGGACGAAAGTTATCCCGTCTATCTCGACTGGACCGCCTGTAACCTTGGTGGGCAACGTCCCTGGTTTCTATGCCCCGCCCGTGGCTGCGGTCGGCGCGTGGCGATCCTCTACGGTGGCGGCATCTTCGCTTGTCGGCACTGTTACCAGTTGGCCTACCCAAGCCAGCGGGAAACGGGCTACGACAGGATGGCACGGCGGGCGGACAGAATCCGCGACAAGCTGGGATGGGAGCCGGGTATCCTCAACGGCAACGGTTGGAAGCCCAAGGGGATGCACTGGAACACCTTCGAGCGGTTGACCGCGCAACATGATGCTTTCGTGCAGATTTCATTGGCCGGGATGGCGGCAAAGCTGAACCTGCTGGGGGAGTCAATCGAAGACTGGATTTAAAGAAAGTACCGGGCGGAAATGTGGGTGCAGTGTGGGTGCAGGAAGCAATAAAACCGCATAAATGAAAAAGGCTTAGCGTTGACTAAACGCTAAGCCTTTGTTCTATATGGCGCGCCCGGAAGGATTCGAACCTCCGACCACCTGGTTCGTAGCCAAAGCCCAGGGCGAGTCCGGCATAGTGGCGCAAAGGCATCGCCTGACTCAACAGCAAGGCCCCCGTCGTGATCTCTGCCAGAGATGCGACACCGGCTGCGGCAAAGAGCATATTCGTCGCCGGCCACTGGTGGGTAGAGAACGGCAGGGTGATCAAGCAAGCCAATAGCAGCACGCCAATAATTGACCAGGTCAGCCGCTCCTCAAAGCGAGACGGCTTGGCGTGCAGCAGATTGACGGTCTCTAGTGTCAGCTCATGATGTGTTCCGTTTACCTTCGTCACATTAGCGACTCCGAATATAGGGAATTATTATTAATTTAGTTGTACTTTTATAATGTAATAATGATCGCTTTTACCACAATTCGGCTCGGTTGTATGCCCCTACCACCGCGCACCTGACGATCTACGTGCTTCTTATGAAAAACAGGGCACACTACGGGTATTACCCCATCAACCTACCACCCATATCCCGGTAGATCCTTTCTTTATCAAGGGCCTCTGCCAATGTTGCGCTGGCGTTTTCTGCCCGTGTAAAAAGAAACGGCCGGAGATATCTTCTCCGGCCGCTGTGGTGTTACTGCTACGTGGTAGCGCTACTTGCGCTTACTGTTGTGCCGGTCAACCCAACGGTTGTACTTGGGCACGAAGTACAGGATGGCGGCCATCAAGACTAAGGCCACCGTCACCACGACAATAAAGCTGGCGTTAGTGCTCATCGCTCACCTCCGTCTGAACCTCAGTCGATCCTAACAAAAGAAACAGGACGCCTACGAAGATACCATAGACTCCGCCTACCGTCGCCAGCTTGCCTAGCAGGATGCCGCCAAAGGAACTGACGAAGATCAGCACGCCTGAATCACGAGCCCCCTTTTTCACGAGGGCGTAATCAACTTTGATCATATCGATCTTGATCATATCCACTCCAGTGCGAGCAACAACCGGACACAGACCCCATGTCGATGACGGTCTCGCCCACGGTATTGCAGGGCGTGATGGAACAGGACGCGCTCAGAAGATGGCAAATCTGGTGCGTGGCCGCTTTTTTGAGGCGCGTCTGGTTGGTAAAATTGAGTCCTACTGTCCTACACAGGAAAACCTTATGAAACTGCTACAGATCATCTTCGCGACAGCCATCGCATTTGTGGCCGCACCAGCTCATGCAGCACACATGAATGGCAACATCGATTACTCGGTGAGCAACAGACGTGGTGATGTTTATCTAACCCTGAAAAACAGACGCTCAGATACACCAGCGGCAATTCAATCTGTGACGTTGTCGTTCCAAGGCGGCGGAGATCAAGATGTGTTTAATGGCCCTGAAAAGCCTATCGCCGGATCAACTACATTTGATCTTGGTGGTGCGCACCATTTGGCAGAACTGGTGTGGCCGCATGGACATCTGAGCAAATTCAGAGGGTTTGACGTTTCAACCCAAAACTCGTGCACTAACTGCATTGAGCGGGCATTTATTCTGCAGACCAAGATTGATTATTCGGGAAAGACCCACCAAAACAACGTGCTCGACCTGTATATGTTTTATTACTACTGAACCGATTACAGGACGCGCGAACATAGGGCATGCTCAAGAGAATGAAAAAACATAAAAAACGCGCCCACCGGGGATCCGGAGCGCGATAACTGGACCAGCCCCACTCGTTCGCCCACACTCGCAAGATGCCGGTGGCATGCAGCAGCGTTATAGGGGTGAAAGGCGACGATCATGGGTGGCCTGAGCACACCCAGTCGCCACAGCTGCTCGAGCATCAGCGTGTGCCCCTGCGCCGGTATCTGGCTATAGAAGGCAAACCCGCCTACTACGAGCTTTGACTGCGCACCTTCGGCGGCCAGCGCGCGGCCGGCGTCGACCAGGAGACGCGCATACGCCTTGGTGTCACCGCGCCAGAACGCGGGCAGGTTTTCCTTGTTCCAGACCTCCCAGGCATTCACCGAGGGGTAGCGACGCGCAAGAGCCGCGAGCTGCTGAACGTACAGCCTGTCTTCTCGCGGCGGGTACTGGTCGAAATTGGATGCCTCTATCGGGCCTGAGCTATCGAACCGCGCGGATCCAACCAGGTAAATATCTGAGTGCAGATCCAGGCGTTTCAGCGTGTGCACCAGGGCATCCAGTCGGCCGTAGCGAAATCGCCCATCCGGTCGGGTCATGGCGGACCAGTGCAGACCTATCCGGACCCAGTTGAGACCGAGCGCCTTGAGCGCAGTGAACTGTGCTGTGTACTGCTTCGGTGTGAACCAGAGCGGTTGGGTGTTGAGCCCCAGGAAGTTACGCCACACAACCGCTCGCTCAGGCATCCTTACCGTGGGGGCATAGATCGAGGGGTGCGCGAGCGTCACGCCAGGGGACAGAACCAACAGGCAGCACAACAGACGATCTCGCACGCCGGCGACGGCGTCAGGTGCTGGCAGGTTCCGAGTCGACCTCGGCCGCGCGGGCTACGACACCGCCCACCACAGACCGAATCTGTAGCAGGTCCAATCCCTGGCAGCCCTTCTTACGGTAGTTCTCCAACAGGTTGCAAAATACCTCCCGCTCGGGTGATGCCGGCGCCGATCGACTGAAGCGCTCCAGTGACTCGGGGCGCGCAGCCAGACGAAGCATCCAGGTACGGGTCGGTGACAGGCCGCACAGCGGTATCAGAGCTTCCAGTGCCCCGAAAAACCGACGCGCATTATCTCTGTAATAAGCGGCGCCGATATTGTTGCCGGTATCGGGCAGCAGACTGATCAGTTCCTCGGTGATATGTCCCATGCGTTTGCCTCGTTGATGATTAGAAAACCAGCTGCGCACTGAGTACCAGTACGCGCGTTTGCCAGCGGACGACGGGGGCCGCCACGCTGGGTCCGTACGCCACGGGCAGCACGCCGTGAGCGTTACGGCCTTCCATGTAGAGATAATCGACGTTGATTCCGAGATGCTGTGTCAGCCGGTGCGTATAGCGGATCGACCCTCCCTCTATCTGGCCTTCACCGTCCCACTTGGTGTTGAAGGAACCCGTCCCGCCAAGCAGTGTGACGGGGATCGATTCACGCCCCAGGTTATGCAGGCTACGCCATACATTGAGCGTCAGGATGTTGTTGTGGTCGTGCCACGGCGTAATACGCACGTAAACGGGAAACGCCTGGTTGGTCATCCGCGTGTGGCGGCTGCCGTCGGTCACCACCTGTATCCCGTAGGCGGCGAGCGAAGGTGCCAGGTTCAGCCCGCCCCGGGTCGGGGTCGTGGCCGTGATCTGCCAGAATCCGCCCCCGAACTTGAGCCAGGACCACCCGAACCCAATCAGCGTGTTGATATAGGCCGCCGAGTTATCGGTGGCGAAACCTGACTGCAGCACCACGAACGCGCCGTGGCCAGTCCCGTCCCAACCTACCTGCAGGAACGGGACTCGCCGGCTTTGGATGTATGAACCCGACATGTCCAGCGTACCGATACCGCCACCCACGCCGTAGTACGTGGTCAATCCACCCGCAGCTTGGGCGCTGCCCGCCACTATCAGACTTGCCGCCATCAGACATGCCGCACTGCGTTTCACAGCGCCTCCTCGCGCATGACCTGCGCTACTGTCGCTCGCAAGAGCAGGATCACGTCGCCGCCGGTGAGGCCTGGGTGATTCCGCTTGAGCGTTTCAACCATCAAGGCGCTCATCAGGTAGGCGTGCGGCATGTCGGCCCGCACCTCGGCCATCTCGCCGCCAAGGCGACCCAGCCGAAATACGATGTGACCTCGTTCACGTTTCAACTGCAGGACCACCCCTTCGTTCTCGCAGCTGTAATCGCCGGTCAGTCCCAGCAAGCTGGCCGTTACAGAGGGGAGTTGGTGTTGCGTCAGCACCAGGCTCACTGACTCGCCGGTACTACCCGCCTCTTGGGTGTCTGCAGTCAGCGAAAGCGATAAGGTGTGCGCGTGATCGGTAGCCAAAGCCTCTACATGGGCAGATAGGACATAACCCCCAGCGTGGCACCGGAACGCGGCCCTTCCCGCGTCTTGGTCCTCCTCATGACCGCTCATCCCAACGCTGCCGTCTTCGTCATGATGTGTCTGATCCGCTTGCACCCCCACCACAGAAAGCAGGCGCTCGAGATACAACCGCGCATTGGTCACTGAGCACGCCTTGCGGGCGGCGTCTGCGATCTTTTCGCTCGGCTGAGCTTCGCAGGCGCGCTCATACTGGAGCTGAGTCAGCTTCGGCAGGCCGGCCTTCTCAAGCCAGCCATTGAAGGTCTTGCAGGACATCGCCGGCGGGGTGGTCGTCTGGGCGTTGTCCGCGGCCAAAATGGAACGCTGCCCTTCCACTAACCCGAAACCCAGACGGAGCAGCTCGTAAGTCCGCTGCCAGCCCTCACCGTGAGGCTTGTCGTAATCCAGCCCATCACCCGGTTTCCCGACCGATGACGCCGGCGCCCTTTGCACCCCGTGCGCAAACTCATGGAGAAATATCACGGTGAGATATTCCTGCCAGGAACTGCACCACCAATCACCGATCGTGGGGGAGCCTGCAATACTCGGATACTCCTTGCGCAGCACCCGTCCGCTCGCATCCCGATAGGCATCAAAGTGGTGTAACCCACGGTTCACGCCGAGCCTGAGTACCGCACTCTGGGTGCGCTCATCCCATCCGCCACGATTGCGCTTAGCATTGGAGCGCTGCGGCTCGATCCGCAACCGCCACTGGGACGTGAACCGATAGCCGTGCTTAGCCAAGATGCTTTCCGCGCGCGACACCTGGCTCTGCAGATACTGATGAGCCTTATCAGTGATCGGGTGATGACCTGTCGCCACAGGAGGTGCGGCGGCCTTTGCCTGCCCCTCCTTCACGAGCGCGATGTAGCGTTGGGGGTTCGCGAGGTCGCTGATCTGCCACCCGTATTCCTTCTTTGCGAGTCTCGCCTTGATTGCAAGGATGGTACTTTTGCAACGGCTGCCGTACTCAAGGCTCAGAGTACCGCCGGCGGATAGGGCTTCAAGTGGAATCGCCTGCGGTGTGTAAAACACCAGACGCTGTTCGCTGTGAGCGCCGGCTCCGTCCGCGCAGATTGCCAACCTCACCAGTGTGCACTTGGCATCGACGAACCTACGGCCGAAAGTGCGGAGCAGTCGCATAAGGTCTGATTTGGGTACAGACATGACATGTGTCTCTCCTATCGGGTTTCCCGTTGAGGCCACAGCGAGATCGGAAAGTGAAGTGGCGGGCGCGGTATACGGAAACGCGCTGCCCGCTTATCCCAAACGGCCTCGACATGCAGGCGCTGTAAATCGGGACGCGCACCTGACTCGTGCTTCTCGCACCGCACCCAGCCTTTACCCAACACCAGCCGTGTGTACCAGCCAAAGGCCCTGCACTCAGCAGTGCCCGTCTGTTCTCCGCTCCACCGAATTCGTGGCGTGGTGAGAGCACATTGATGTGTAATCAGGCTGAGCCCGCACTCGGGGCAACATTCGATTTCGCAGCCGCGGCGATGCAGCTCACCCGGGCGGGCGCCGCATCCTGTGCAATTAAGGGAATTCGCACCCATCAGTCACTCCACATGCCTCGCCCTGTCGCAAACCAACAATCAGCCCCGTAATCCTGGATCGCACCGGTGGAGTCCAGGCGCTCGATGAGTTCAACCAGTTGTCGATCAGGTATAGGCTCGCCCTCGGTGGCCAGAAAGGCGCTCAAGTTGCGTGCGCACACCCCCGGCCAGCGCCAGATGGCGGCCGTCACACGGGCTCCGCGCTGTCCCGCTGCGTACACAGCGAGATTGGCAATAAACTCGGGGAGAGGGGCACACAGGAGCCCAAAGGGTTCGCTCAGGACATAACCGCGAAGATAAAATTCGTACTGCAGGCGGGCCCGCACATTCTGGGGGTCGGCCTCGAGCACGCGACAGCAGAGGTCAAATGAAAAGGGCTGCGTCTCGTCACCGATAAACACCCAGGTCAGTGCTAGTTGTCTTTCCCAGGCCTCGACGCCACGTTTGAGATAACAGGCGCGGACATTGTCTCGCAAGTACACGAATGCCTCACGTGAAACGCCTTCATCGAAATCGTATTCAGTAAATGTCGGGAGGTTGACGCCTATCCGCCGCCGTCTTCTGGCTTTTCTAGGCTTGGGTAAATGCGCCTGCGAGGCAAAAACAAGTTCCGCATCACGACGATGTGGGCTTTCGCCATCTGCTTGATCATCCACCAGACCCACATCAGGAACTTCCCAGCCACGGCTAATACCGCTGGCGTCAACAAGGTGCCATATATCCAGAGCACCAAGTCCCTCGTCGGTTTGAACAGGAGCATCACTAGCGAAATTGCCAGCGTCCATTCTAGGTACGGTAGCGCGATCGCTGCGATGTGATTGGCTTGATCGAATATTGTCTTGGCCGTGCTCAGGCTCGTTGATGTCTGAGACGGGGAATGCATCGAATTCATCGTCATCATCTATCGTCTCTTGATGCCCCTCGGCCATGCGTCACCCCTTGGCCTCGTTTTCGAGCGTTTGTTGCGATTCCGCGCTTAAGAATTCGCCGACACGTCGAAATAGGTTAATGCCCTGGCGGAAGGGTGGGGTGATATCGCGCGGTGTAAAGGGCGGGCATTTCTCTTTGAATTCGTCGCTGAACTGGATCATCGGTACACGCAGGTTATAAACCCGGTCGCCACCATAAGTGAGGACGCATTCGCCACGGTCCAGTCGCTTTAATTGATCCGGCGATATTCGGTACTCCTCTTGCTCTCGTTCTTGGTAGGCCACGCCGCTGGCAGCGCCTTCGTTACTTTCGGGGGTGGTCCGAAGTACTTGACTGGATGCGCTTTCAGAGTCGCTCATCGTGAGCGAGCGTTGCACCCGCGTAATCATACCGATCATTTCGGCAGCAGACTCAGCCGTAGCTTGAGTGCCGAGTTTGTAGTACTGCTTGAACCAGGTATTACCCTCCACCATCTCACGCAATTCCTGGCTGATGGCCTCAAGGTTTGCGTCCGTTTGGAAGGCGGGGGCCAAAATCGTATGACTCGACCGACTTTGCTCAAAAAGTCGGTCCCAGGCCTTCGTAATATATGATCCGGCCTCATCGAATAATCCGAAGGTCGGCGGCCATGGGCGTTGCTCCTTGGGTAGATCTTGAAGCCATGAAACAGCCGTGCGTAAATCTCCTGTTACCATCTTCCCATAATTACTAGCGGCCTCAGCCTTGCCCATCGTAGGGAGCATTACATAAATCACTCTCTGAGCTAACAAATCATCAAACAAACGCACCTGTGGATTGTAATGATTAGAGACCTGCCCGAATTTCCCGGTACCAAACATATAAAGCCGACCACCGATACCGCCGAACGTACTTTTTAGCGCCTCGATATTGATTCCTTTTCCCCGTCTAAACTGGTTCAGGAATATCGACAGATTAATGCGCTCCGGTGCATCGGGCGCCTCACGGGTCAAAATCCGTTCAAGATAATCAAGCGCCGCTGAACTTTGCAGCAGTATCGTCAAGTCAATAAAGTTGTAAGCAAGACCTGTCCTTTGCAACGCGGCAATCAGCGTTGAAATACCCTGGTTGGCCTGCTGTCGAAAATGGTCTGCACCCGGTGAATTCGACGTGTCGGGTATCAACGACAAGCACCTGGCCGCGACTTCGTCGCTGTCACCATCAAGGATGGGATTGTAGGTATTGCTGATTTCCGGCTTACCAGGATTAATGACGCGAAAATCACCTTCACGGCCGGCCCACACCATCATCTGGTGCATCGTTTCTAGGGTTTCGTAATCCAGCTTGCCGTCAATAAACAGGACGCCACCGCCATTCAGGATGTGCTGAAACATCAGCCCGGATTGGCCCACCGTTTTACCGACACCCGACTGGCCCTTAACGACCAAATGTCCCATCAGGTCCTGGTAGGAACCCCAGACAGGCAGACCTTTGTCGGTCGTATACCCAAACAGCAGAGCTTCTCGAATGGCCTCATGGCGGCCCGCGGCAATGACCTGGGGATCTGACCTAAAACCCAATTTGCTGGGCAACATGTGGCGCTGTCGCCATTCACGAAGGTAGCGCCATGCGAGCCATGAAGCACCGCCTGCAGCAAGTGCCGGACCCGCAACCATGCTCGCCATGTCCGGGAATGCAGGCGATGTCAGTATTCCGGCGGCCATGAGAGAGGCGATGGCCGCACCATCGGCGCGACCACCCAGATTGATACCACGAGGATCGAACACTCAGTCGTACTCCTGCCACGACGCACAGAATGATATTATACCATTCTGCGCCGATTTCCAGTGCTTGAGACATCGCGCATTGCCGACATGTCCTCGAGACCGAATTACGACATCCGTGGCGTTACTTCCCGCTCATTGTTGAGTTACGCTCAGTCGCCAGTGATACCAAGGCCGTCTCGAACGCTTCTTGCTCTATGCGACACCAGCGCAAGATAGCATCGTAGTTAAGCTCCACATCCAATACACGCATGAGATTTTTATAGGCTTTTCTGTTGAAAGGCACGTAATAGTCGATTTCGTCAATGAGTAAATCCTGGCCTTCCTTGAGGACGATGAGGTAGAGCGACATAAGAGGCCAGTTAATGGCAATTGCCGGGAGGATGATCCCAAGCATCACCGGCCAAATCATAATGTGACCGAAAAAGACTAGCTCTGCTAACACAACGACACCCGCACCGATCCCCCCCGCGAACGACACATTCAACAGCGCCTCCACCAAGTGGACAAGCGGTTTTATCTCACGGACCAGCATGAATTCCGCGATGGTCTCGATAATTTCCAAAGATTCCAATGCTCCCTCGATAGGGTTTAGATCGCGGCGTTTGAAAATGGGCATTTTGCACCTCGGCGATTAAGTAGGTGGAGACCGACTGTTCACTCCGGTCTGCCTATTAATTATCCCGCCGAGTGCGCTTAACAAATAGGTGGTAAATGCGGCACAAATCGACACATTCGCACATGTCGGAAATAATTTCGCGCACTTAGATGTTGCGAATACTTGTTTGATAACCAGAGGAACGTCTGTGTCTCCTGGTATGATGAGCACAGCTACCGTTGCAGTGTAACGAGTAAATTGCCCCCCCCCCTGAGAGATCACGGGACCCCATGCCCAATAGATGAAATTCTCGGTCCCTAATAGACGGAAAACTGAGGATCACGCCCCTGCAGATACGCGACCTATGGCGTGCCAGCCACTCTTTGGCGTGTCTTGTTGTCTATTGAGCACCGTCGCCGCGGTCTGATGCCGGGATCTCCGTCTATTAGGGACCGGCCAAAAGCACCGCTTGAACAGGCGTCCCGAGACCGCCGGGCTTGTAACCCGCAAGGCCGGCGTAGCGGGACGTCCTCTTGCAGTTTTGCTGCGGACAAATAGAGAACCCGCACTCGAATTGAGTACGGGTTCTATTAATTAAAAGCGATTATGACGACTGACCAGCATCTTGGTTAGCCTCGAGTGCCTCGAGTTCCTCCTTGCGTTTACTGCACAAACCGAGCAACTCGTCCTTCTCATCCTGAGACAAGTCAGGCCGACCATTTATGAACGCCACTGCGTCCGGCAGTTGGTCTAACCCCGTACTTTTAAGGTGTGCCCTTATCCTGTCAGGCGTAGATTGCTGACTCTCGGCTGGCTGACCCTGGGTTGGCCGCTGACTGACTTTGAGATCAGACCGATTCGCAGTAGCTTCCTGTCGACCTTGAAGACTCACGGTTGTTGCATGAGGTGTGTCTGCATTATTTACGGACAACGCACCGATCGATTGGCCGTCATCATCTGCGACTGCAGACAAACCCACCAAGGGACTCAGCGAATATCGCCTCATATAGGTAATCAACGCTCCAATTACCGTTATCGACGCTCCGGATGGCACCATGATCTCAAAGGGCTCGATCACGCTTTCTCCGCTGGCGACATGCACGATCGTCGTCTTGATAGTGAGACGACCCTCTTGGTGAGACGGCGGTTGCATCAGAAGCAGCCCGTGGCGATAGAACACCGGGATGAGGACCGACAAAATCCTATCCAGTGTCGGATACGCCTTCCCTACGTTCTCATTCGTCCCATCACGCAAGACGAGGCCAATCAACTCGTACTGAGCCGCAGACAAGGCTTCGTGCAAGCCTGCGTGCTGGATGACCTCACTTTGCTTAATGCTGGAAACGGTCGCTGGTTTAACTGCGTTTGTTGTCATCGGATTAAGCTCCAATTCGTCCGGGCCCGGACGGTAGGCCAGGCAACATGCCTGTAGGTGAATTGCGGTACGCACGCGAATAAGCCGGACAGGACAGCGTGCGAACACGGGAGCCACGCTACGTATCCCGCAAATCGCATACCCCCTGCTTCGGGGATTCGCTCATATCCATCTCGCTCCTAACCTGCTCCCACCTCAAACAGCGAGCCTTCGCCCGCGATGAGGCTTCTCGGCAATTCCGCCGGGGTTCCACCAAGGAGACGAATGTCTGATCAAATGCCGATCATTGCAAAAGACAAAAGCCCGACCGTCAGAGCCGGCCAGGCATGCGCTAACTAGCAAATGACACGGGTCGCATCATCTGCGAGGGTGGTGCGATCCGTGTGCAACAGGTGAACCGCTCAACCAGGTCGAGAGCAACCCGGCCCGGTTTCTGATATGAAATTTACGGTAGATTGATTTCACGTGGTCGTGAGTCGTATGCGGACTCTGGTTCAAGTTGGCCGCGATAATCTTCTCGCTATCACCGGCCAACAGGTGATTCAGGACTTGTCTCTCGGTATGGGTCATCATTGAACCGTTGGCCGTCGCACAATGACTCAACATCAAGCGTCGGTATAGCCACCTCAGTTGTCGTAACGCATACCCACAGCGGTCGCGTTCTCGTATACTAAATGGGATTAAGCCACCTGTCCGGTAAATTCCCAAGTAAACATCCGCATGCGGCCACACCGGGCAGGCACACCAGATTGCATCGATCAGCCCGCAATCCAGATAGTGTTCACGAAATTCAGCTGACCCGAACCACTCTGCCTCATGAATATCCGCGAGGCGCACAGCGCTCCAGTTCTTCGGAAACGACACGCACCTTGCTATAACGCGCTCAAGTTTATTGGCTTCGGCTTTTTGCTGCGCACTGCATCCCCGCTGATCGGTCGGTGGATGCAGGTATCCAGAGGCGTTTACGACGAGATCCGTGCCCTTGGTCTGGAACTCATCACGTGTGTGTGAGATTAAAAGCCAGGAGACATTCTGTGCACCGACGTCATCGCACAGAAACTGCAGGAGCGTATTGAAAGCCCGATCGACTTCCCATGCGGGGAATTCAGCGAGGTCGTCCCACAAGCACTGGATTGACGCATCGAAAACGTATCCGGCAGGCGCAGACACTCAACGTGCCCATGTCCGGGCCGCCTCGGCTATCACTACTTCCGTGTAGTGAATGTACACCGCTTACACACCTATGGCGCAGTAGAGGGGCCAACGGTGCCGTGGGTTTGTGTGCCGTTGCTCTGCGGGTTGATTACGGGCGCCTGGGTGCTCACCAGTATTGAGCCGTCGTTGGTGAAATTCCCCTGTGCCGTGTGGAAAGTGACGGTCACCGGGTATGTGGTAGGGGCAGAGGGTGTCGGCGTGCATGACGTCGTCGGCGGCGAAGAAGGACAACCCAGCGACCCGTATTTATGGCTGAAGTCCAACTGGGTTTGCGTCGTCACCAGCTGCGATGACGTCGAACCGTCGCCCCAATTCACATCGATCTGCGTGACCGGTAACACCTGGCTCGTATTGTTCTGCGTCAACACATAGGAGGTATTCGCCGTGAGGGTGACCGGCGTGCCGGGCCACACGCCATTGGCGGGACTGATCGTGAAGGTGCGCTGATTTTTGTTGAGGTAGCCGTTCACTGGGGCGCCACTTTGCAGCGCAGCGGCGCGCGTCTGCGCGCTGTTGACGGTCGCTGTGGTGGTAGCGAGCGAACTGGCCGGATTCTGCGGCGAGAGCGAGGCCAGATAGGCCGAAAAATCCATTTTCGAGAAATCCATGCTCTCGATTTGCGGCAGCGTGAATCCACTGCAGTCCGGGTGCCAGACATAGCCGTAGCTTTGTGTTGTCTGGCCGAACAGGCAAGAGCCGGTCGTTGAGTTTGTCACCGTGCAGCCCGTATTGGAGTTGCACGTCTCGTCGACCCAGTAGGACCCGCAGTTGGCAATACAGGCCCCCAACAATGAAACTGGAGGGGCCCATAACGCGCAGTTCCGCTGCTCATTCCACGTGTAGTAGCCCCACGGTTTTGTTGTGACATTGACCTGGTACGAGAAGGTGTAGTTGCACATCCCCTGCTGGCAGCCGCCGTAGACCGTCATCGCAGGGCTCGCCGGCCCGCCCGGCAGCGCATAGTTCATGCTGGGTTGGTTCGTGGGCAAGGTAATCGGGCCACTCCACGTCGAGCCGCCATTGAGCGAATACCGCACGATAGGCGACATACTCGCCGGTTGCCCGTTGCTGTCGTTGTACGTGTAGGCCTCGAGCACAATGTTATCGCCCATAGGCGATGTGCTCGTGAAGTCGGAATTGAAGCCGGTCGTCGCTGGATAAGCCTCTGGCCACTTGAGCTTGAGCGCGGCGTGCAGGGTGCCTCCGATACCGGCTTTCCACGCATGGACGGTGTAATTGCACATGTCGGCCGTGCCAGTACCTGAGCACTGACCCTGTGCCAACGCAAAGCGATTGAGGGTAGCCGGCGTTGTCGACGTGCTGTCGATCGGCACGAAGGTCCACCCCACGTTGCCGTTGTTCAGCGTATTGGGACCCGAGAAGTTCGGGTTCCCGCCGGGTGAGGCAGGGCAAGACGTACCGGCTGAGCAGATTGCAAGCCAGGCCGAGTTTTGCGTGGGACAAATACCATTGAGGTCGCCTGCAGGCGAGGTGGCAGGTGAACTGCACTCACCAGCCCACTGCCACATCGAAACAAGGTTGCCATTCACGCTGATCGGCGTAGTCCAGTCGCCGGCACCCGCGCTGGATCCGTAATACGCCGCGGCGAGTGGCGATGATATGGCCCCGGCCGCATTCGCGGTAAGGAGCTGCTGCAGCTGCGCCCTCCCCTGTACCTGCACGGTCTTCGACAAGAAATTGGGGAAATAGCACCAGGATTGCTGACTGATCAGGACATTCTGCTGCACATAGTCCGTAATCGCGCAGGAGGTGTTCGTCGAGATCACTATGGGTCCGGTAGGCCCAATACCAGCCCCAGGGGCATCGAGGCAGTCATCGGCGGCACCGGTACCGCTATCCGCTGGCGAGCCGCCCACGTTACCGGCCCCGTCCACGCGTACCGCCAAATTCTTCTCCCTTGCATACGACAGTCTGACGTCGCTCAGGGTGCACAAGCCGTTGGCCGGATTGATCTGCGAGGGGTTGGTATTGCAGCACTTCATCGTACTAAGAACCGAAACACCGTAGGCACTAACAATGCCCGCAGCAGCGGCATAACCACCCGCCGTGAAAATCGTCAGGACCAGCGTGAGGATCGCGCTCAGCGTCGTGATCGTACTTAACGCACCACTGGTGATGAATTTGCACTCGTCGTTCGTGCCGCCGAATATGCGGAGCTGCCCGGCCACAAAGCTTGAGTTTTTGATTAAAGCATTCGCGATCGACATCTGCAGGACATATTTCGAAAACCCATTGTTGCCTGCTGCTGCGGTAGGTGTCGGTCCTTGCGTGCCACCCGTGCAACTCGTGGTCGTAGCGCCACAGTGATACGTGTACTTCTGTGACGCACACAAGCCACCAATCGTCGACAGGCAAGTGCTCGAATCCAGGGTTGTGCATTGTGAGGGATTCGGATTACAGGCCGCGATCGTCCCGGGTGCAGAGGCGTAGCACGCCTTGTTGTAGGTGTAACCCGTAATATTCCCCTGGGCAGCCAGGTTATATATGCCACCACAGGTACCCGAAGGCACTGGGCTGCACGATGTAGTATCAGACCCGTAGAACGTGTCCCAACTGCTTGGCGGGAGCGAGGTATTGCCGCCCGGGTACTGCAGGTTCACTTGGTTCGGGCTGAGTTGGTAATACCCCGTCATATTTGTACTTGCGCACGAATTGGTATACGAACTCGCGTCGTAGCAGGTGTAGGTCTGATTGTAGATTTCGCACTGACCCGTTAGCGGGTTCGCGTAATTGCATGTGGGAGCTGGCGACGTGTTCTGGGTACAGGCCGTATAGCTCGCCTCGGCATTGCCATAGATACCCCAGAAATTAATCCATAGCAGGAGAAAACCGACGACAGTTTTTTTCGCGATTTTCGTCATGGCGCCAATGCCTGATACGTACTGCATGTGTCGCAGTTGTAATTGCGAATTTCCCCGCTAACTGCACCCGTTACGCTAACAGGCACGCTACCGGTGTAAGAGCATGAGCTGGTAATCGGCACATTCTGGTAACACAGCCCCCCACTTAGTGTAAAACCAGAGGGGCATGTCCCTCCTCCGCTTGGCCCAGTAGTGGCTGAGCAAACATATGTGGTTCCAGATGCTGTAGTCTGAACGGAAATGCTGCTGCAGTTTCCTGAGCATAGTTGGAAAGAACTGCCGCCATATACCAGTGCATTTAGTCCCGCCGTGTTTACATATGGCAATGTATACAAATATGTAGAAAAGGTGGACGGCGCATAATTAATAAAATCAAACGGTGCCGCAGAATATAAGCCGTAAGTAGACGAGAAGATCGAGGTAGCAAGATAACTCACAACCCCTTGATATGTGCCGTTCACATACAGTGTGTATGGGTGGTTTAGCGTCCAGTAACCCGCCGTGGTACCCCAGTCTGAAATCACACTTTGCAAATAGGTAACGACCGATGAAGGTACACCCGACGCGGTGGAGCCCCAAAAGGTGTCGTAAATCGTTCCGTCCGTTGTGTAAAACAAATAATTATCTAGCAGCCAAAAATAATTAAACAGATTGTTCGTGAGTGTTTCGACTGGGCCGCATGTAGAAGGGTTAATAACCAGTTGCTGCAGCGTACCTGTCTGACAGGAAACCTGCGTTGTATTTTGCGTCGTGACGCACTCCAGAGAGCTATGGCAGTTAGAGACATTGATCGATTGACTCTGTGTGCACGATTGCAACCACGAAACACCGCCACTGGAATTGCTGCACAAATTTGAAAGACCCGTCGTCGGGTTATACATCTGCAGGGTGTAGGTCCCCGCGCAATTCGAAATATTGCCGGTCGAATTGAGAGACGAAACCTGATTGTTGTAGCAGGTCCCGATCTGGGCTTCGCTCGTAACGTCGGTTTGCAGTGCCTGACTGCTGATTACGGTCGAAAGCTGATTGACCAATCCACTACTGCCAACCGCGCTTGCTGCTGACTGTGCCTGCGCGCTGATTGATGGCCCAGTTAAGCTCATCGACCGCTGGAGCGTGATTTGTACCCCGCAATCGAGTCCTGTGCAGGTAAATGTGATGGTGTCGCTGCCTAGCGTGAGCGGCGTCCCAGGCGTCGCTGATCCCGTTTGCGTGTAGTCCGAAGCGGTACACGGCAAACCCTTGTCCCGAACGTTATTGCACAACCCCACGTTGATCGAGCTCACACTCGTTCCACTGGTTGTGCAGCCATTGATCAGGACACCAACACCACCGATGTAGCGCTGCTGGCCGGCGATGCACTGGATATTCCCGTTGGCAGTAAAGGTTCCTTTGGAGCCGGCAGTGCCGCCATAGACTCCCGAATAATCCTGAGATGTGATGCCGAGATCATTCTTGGCTGTCTGAGCTTCGTTGGAAAAGTTGGACATGGGTGACGACATGACGCCGGCGGCGGTTTCGCCAGCGGTTGTCGAAGACGCCCAGACGGGGCTCCCAAGCCCGAGCAGCAACCCCGCAACCAGTGTCCCGAGGAGCTTCATGCTTCAACTCCCGCCCTGGTTGCCATTGAGTGGCAACATCTGCGCGCCCGGTAGCTGACCGTGTTGCAGGTACTGATTCACAAGGTAGCCGGTACTTTGACGCTTTAGCGTGTCCGCAAACACTGCCCGGGAGATACCTTTGAGCTGTTTGTGGTACGGCACCTCAGCACGCAGGGCCTGGATCAGCGCCTGCACCGGTGCGCCCTGCGTCTTAAACGAGCGCAATGCCCAAAGCGTCGTGACCGCCCCCTCGACCTTCCAGTAATCCCTGGATGGGGCTTTGCTGCAGGCGTCGTACCGGTAGACCTTCCCCTCGTATTTGGCTTGTACCGGGATCTGGTGGTCACACATCGCCACGCTTGGAAGTGTCGTGTAAACCTGCGTCGGTACCGCCGTTACGTCAAAGGCGTTATAGAGGCGCGGATCGATCTGCAGGGTGATGCCCGCTTTGGCATACGGGATCAGCGTATTGCGGATGAACTGAGCCAACGTCGTATGCGGCGGCAGGCCGCGGACAACCAGAATCGCACCGGTCCAGATCGCATCCCGCGCATATGCCCGGATCATCGCCTTAGGCATGGTGACCGTGCTGATGAAGATATACAGACGCCCATTCACATCATTAATGCCCAGCCCCTGCAGGTGCTTCTCGCGCGCCTTGAGCAGTGCGTTGTCTGGGATACCGGATGCCTTGGCCGCCGCGGCATAGGGCGACTCGCCGCGTGCCACGGCATTCTGTGCTGCCTCTATGGCGTGACGAGACACCTCCTGTGCCTCTTTGGCGTATTGCGCGTCCTCGCGTGCATACGGGTTATCGGCCATTGCCTTTTGTGCCGCTTCCGCCGCCGCGATTGCTTCGGATTGAACCGAAGCCAACGCACTCGCAGGCGACAACAGGGCGGCCACCAACGCCAGGGTCAGAATGCGCAGCATTGTGTGCCCACCCAGATGAGAAACGTATTTGAGGTGTCTACCGGAGTCACCGCTGGGGGGTGACCATCCCAACGAAACGGGGTTTCTCCGACGACAATGGGCGAGCCCTTGAGCGGTATGGGGCCAACCGGGTCAATCCGGTATTGCGACTTGATCCACTGCGGCAGATAGGCTGGATGACATGTAGCCCACGGGCCGATAGTCGCCAGCAACAGACCCACACCAGAGTCCCGCAGCATGTACTTGTAGAGATCATGCATGTTCGTGTCGTCTGGGCCATTGGAAGCCTGCGCCATCCCATTCAGGGGATACACGACGCCTGTCGTGCCGCCACACCAGAATTCGAGGTCAAGCGGATAACCCAGGCTGGATGCGATCGCGTCGGGAATGCACGAGACCTGCCCGACCGGATTGGCGAAGAGAATGCCGATGGGATTTGTAATCGAGGACCAGCCCGCAACATTCCAGCTCGACTCGACTTCCGTCATATCCGCCAGATCGAACCCACCGACCATGCGGCAAGCCAACCCGGAGAAAAGATCCATGACAGCGAACAACGGATACTTGTACCAGTGCACGTTCATGAAGACATTGCCGGGATTACCCTTCGTCATGTCCCCGGATATCTGCTGCCCGCTATCGAGCTCTTCGTAATTCGGGAAAAGCTCCTTACCGCCGAGCGAAGCAAAGCATCCACCCGTCCGCTCAACCTCCGCGAGGTAACTCGGTTGCCAGTAGGTAATGCCTACACCAGGCATCTGACCGTAGGGTGTCGGGCAGGAACAGATTGCGTTCTCGTGCATCATGGGCGGGTTGCTGTTTCCGCCTATTGAGGCGCCCGCTACGGTGATCGGGTACCCATCGTTCCAGTTCGGATCCGACACTGGATTGAAAAATTTGCCGTGACAGGCAATCGAGGCGTGTGCCGTCGCAATCCCCAAGGACAACGCCAGCAGAGTGCTGGCAATCCGCTTAATCACTGGGCGGCCCCTCCGTAGGCTTTCTGAGACCCCTTGATCAACTTGAGGCTGACGCCATCTGCGGGCCAGGTCTGATCGAGGATGTGTCCGATGATCCTGTTGTCGCCGGTGTAAGGCAGGCCCAGCGAAGTGACACGGAGATCGTAGGCATGTCCCGTACGAAGCGGCCCAGGCACAACCAACGAAGGCACTTCCTTAACCTGATAGCGATCGAGACTATGCGCCTTGGCCATGTAGACCGGCATGCCGAGCTGGTGAGCCAAGAGGACGGGGTCACCCTGGGTTTCGATAACAACCACGCGTGATGGCCATTGGTCGACGGCTGACGCTGCCAGCGCTGTCTGCTTGGACGACAGCCCATTGATATACAAGAGCGCCGTCGTCGGTCTGACGTACTTGAGCGGGTTGACCACTGTGCCTTGTTTCCAGAGAACACCCCACCGCCATTGCCCACCGGCCGTCCGGTGCATGCCCTCAATATTTCGATTGAGCACCACACTGGGATCGACCCACCGCGTCTTCGTCTCGCGGGCTGCCGGCAGTACGAATTGCTTAAGGTGGTCGGGGAATTCCTTGGCGCTGCGCGTCATTTGCGCATCGATCTTCTTGATATTCACGTGCGACAAGCTCTGTGCTTCGAGCAAGCGCATATCGACTTCGCCGATCGGGAATGTGCGGCCCTGTACGCCGAGGTTGTGTGCCGACGCCGGGGCTATCGTCACAAGCAACAGCGCCCCGGCTCCCAAGGCTACTGTCCGGATCAACACGGCTATTGTCCGGCGACCAAGGTCGCAATGACCTGCCACTTGATGGGGGTGGCTTTTGCTCCTTTCGGGATGGCACGCTCATGCCGAACCACGTGCAGGATGGGGCGCACGCTGATCAGGTGAAACCCCCCACCCATCAGAAGCCCAGACAGATGCGCCGTTTGGCCGTTACTGCAGTGGTAAGTCGCGTTGTTTGCCTCATGCGCGAAGGGGCCCGTAAGCCACTTGGTCGACATAAATGAACCAGGCACAGCTCGCCCAAATGGGCCATTTTGCGATTTATGCTGAAAAGCTATGGGCTGCGTGACGCAGATTAAAAGAGCGCCGGCTGATGCCATCACGGGCATGCCCATAAGGGCGGTGCTCAGTAATACGATGCCAAACCGCCGCTTCATTCACCCACCTCTTCACGTCTGGTACGCCAGTCAACCAAAACCAACCCACCCACGAACATGACCACGAAGTAAGCGGCCGCTTCGATACCGATGGGGAACAAACCCACGACTTGCGAGCCCGCAGCCGAGCAAGTTGTTATCCCCGTGATTGAACACAGGTGCGCCATGTCCGAGGCCTGCCCCTGCATCTCGAGTAATTGGTAGAACCCAGACCAAAGACCGGCGAAAATTCCCGACCAGATGACCCAACGTACATGCGCGAGCGAACCTGCCAAAATCAACAGCAGTCCTAGACGCTCAACCCAGCAAAGCGTGCACGGCACAAGTCCCATACCGAACTGGGCATAAAGAGCCACACCGAGTCCCGCCGCGGCAGCACCGGCCATGACCCAGCGTGTACTCGACAAGATCCACTTCGGGACACCCCGCTGTAACCAGGGGGCGAGTAGCAGTGGCGTAAGGCCGACACCCACCGCCATCAGAGATGCGTCTCGTGTAGAGGCGACCCACCCGAGGTTCGCCGCAGTGACGAGCAGCCCGCCGGCACCAGCGGACATGGCCAACAAAACCCGGTTGCGAACCTGCGCAACGGTGTACATCGTCGAGCCCAGCAGGAAGATCAGCGAAACGATGAGCAGCCAGGACGGATGTGGGCTTGACGTAGGAAGGGAGCTCGGAGTCGACAAGACTGATGTGGTGGCCAGCGCGGAGAGAACACCACTTGCAGTCATGGTACCGGTTGCGGTGACCAGACTTGTGCCGGCTTGAACGCCGATCGCACAGACACCACCGACACAAAGGCTGGCGCCTGTACTTGCGACCGCCGTTGCCCCCGCTCCGACCTGCGCCAGGTTTGGCACCAGCCTCCCTAATATCTTCTTCATGCACATAGGGTCACCCGCCGACTCTAAATGAGCGATAGTATAATACCATTCTGTTTATGTATTGAACCTGGCACGATGTAGAGACCCATCAATAAACAGAGACCTCCAGGCTCTTATTCCCGGCCCAATCGGCGCGTTTAGGATGCCCCTCGAGTACTGCAACGACCCGCGGCGGTACTCCATACTCTCTGCGATAATCATTGCTTGCGTAGAGCACGGCATCTGTTGACGATTCAGCGTACTGCTCGCTTAGGAGATCTGCTCCCATGACGCCCCAGTGGCTCACCATCACCACGGTATATGCCTTAAACCGGTCTGCCACATCTTCCGTTTCAGCAACATGATCAGTCATTTACGCGTCCCACTGGATGACGGTGACGCGCCGGCCGATACCGAGCAACGTATGCGGCTCTTTAGGCTTGCGGCCAGGCTTCAGCGCAATGTCGTAGCAAACAGTGTCGCCGGATGTGAGTCTGCCAACTTTGTAGGAATCACGGGCCTCGACCGAATTGAGTCGATAGAGCGCCATCCGAGACAGATCGACGGGCGTGCGTGTACGGTGGGTTCTCATGATGGGGGTCTCCTCTCGCACCCAAGAATTAATACGCAGTGGGTGTGTCCGCGTTGTCAATAGTATTATACCATTATGTCTTGCATGACAACCTGAGGGCTCATTCAATGGACGGGGCAATTCAAAGGCGTGCGGGTTTCGCTCGAATGATTCAGGCAATAGATGTGAATGTGAGAGGTCGGGTATTTCAAAGAAGCGCTTTGATCTTTCGAATCGCACAGGCTTCCGATCTGGTTGTGAGAGGTCTCGCGCTCATCTCGCTATTGCCCTTCGGCTACTGCGCGATGTTCGTCATGGGTTTTGCTGAAGGGAAACCCAGCGTAGTAGGCATCGACCCAGTTGCCGCCGGGTTGCTGATTGCCATCGTAGGTGGCGCTGTACTGACCTCGGGGATGATGCCGTCTGGGTTCACGCCGGAAAGCTGGGGGGCCAAGTCGAGATGGGCGCTCAATGCAGCCATGCGAGTGCCTGCATATGCCGCGGTCGTTTCAGCATTCCTCATTCTCCCGCAGACACTGCAGGTGTTTGACGCGATCCTCAGGTTTACCTCGTTCAAGCTCAACCTGGCCTAGAGCCCAATCTAGTTGCTCCGTGCCCGCATTGGTCTACCCCACATCAAAAGGACCTACGCATAATCATGCGCAGGTCCAGTATTTCAGGCACCCTGGAGATCGAAATAGGGTTCCAGGGGCAACGGTTCCGGGTCGACGGGTGCCGTCGGCTCAGTGTCATAGCTCGGCAGAGGATTGGTATCTCGCCCGTCGACGCGCCTGACAGTGGCCGGCATCACATGTCCGGATTCTGCCAGCCAGCGAGCGAACCCATAATCATCGAATTCAAAATCGTATCGCGGATTACGCGGGTCCTGAGCGACATATGCAGCCGCTAGCTGCTTGAGATCGATCGCCCCCACCGCACGACCCATCAGAACCAAGTTCGAATCGAAGGCATCTCCGGCATAGACAGCGACAAGTTCGCCGTCTTGAAGACTGACATTGCTCATGATCATCATCTCCACATCCTGGATACGGCCAGGCAACCGTCAGGTAGTAGCACCTAACGGCATTGGGAGACATCAGGGGACAAGGATTGCGTGCGGCACTAGCATTGCCTTACCCACGCCGCATGATTCAGCGAGGGCAAGGCTTTCAATCAATATGAGGGCTGTTCGCCTTTTGCGATGGCAGCCATGGTATATAGCGATCTACATACCAGAGGATTTGTTGTGCTTCATCCCTTTTGACGCACAAGGATTCTTGCTGGCGCATCCCTGCTTGCCGCCCATTTTCTGGGTATCCGGATTTGGGTGTGTTTTGACCGGATGCTGGAGGTAATTGTCTGCCGATAGTAAAATCGGATTAGGGTGTTGCGTTGATCTGTTCGGTTCACAACGATGGGTTCGGAGCCTAATCAGGAAAACCTCATGAAGCCTTCCGTGGCACTGGCTACCCATCGAAAAGACATCGTGCGTGTGGTAGAAGCCCATCGCGCCCATAATGTTCGCACCTATGGCGGGTAGTGTCAGGTGTCAGCCTATCCCGGAATGTCCGCTTCTCACAGTTAAGGTTAGCTGCTCGATCATTGTCTCAGATCGGCCACAACCAGCCGTTCATGCTCCTTCGATATCGAGCTGTTGGAAGGCAGGAATGCAGTAAGAACCCGTTGTTAACCCTACTCATGATTGGCGTAAGCGTCGAGCCCACGTTTTCATACATACATACATATAAATAGAGTGTAAAATACCGACAAATCAGTTGGTTAAACTTGTTATTGCGGGCCTTTGTATTTACTGTTAGGGCTATTCCCTCTTCGCTGAGATAGGAAACCAATCATGGATATGCGCGAATACAAGGGTTATGTAATTAGACCCGCCCCTTTGAAGCTAACCGACTCTAGATGTTGGTCTCTAAACCTTTATATCATGCGACATTCTGGCAACGATTCACGCGAAAGGAATTTTAGTAGCGCGGATACATATGAAACCAGAGAGGAAGCTGTAGCCCATTGTTATGTTTTAGGGCAACAAATTATTGATGGAAAATCCACCGCATGCTCGGTTGCCGATCTCTAAACCCTAACTCTGCGGTCAACCGGACGTCCAACATGCTGCGCATGTCGGAGTCACTCCGCGATCCTCGCTCCGATTTCGGTTACTTTCATAGTTATGTTATGCATTTTGGAGGAAACACTAAGCCTTGATACCAAATCATAGCCATGATGGGATTCTACCTCCTCCGAACCGCAAAGACATTTCTGCCAAATTGGAAAAACGCAACGAAGTGGACGCAGCATTCACTATGCTGATCATCGCGGGTCAATATGACTGCGCAGACACGTTGATCGACTGGACACTGGCGTAAATACGAGTCCACAGTTCAAGCAAGGTCACAGATGAGGTGGTTTATGTGGAAAACATGGTTAGTCGGCCTGATTCTGCTTTCCGCTACAGGATCAGCGGCGGCTATAGAAGAGATGCCAATTATGAACTGCGCAGATTGGATAAATTACAGAACATCTAGTGACCAAGGGCTTCAAGCAATCGCTGCCTTTTATCTGGCAGGCGCGATGAATGGGATTGCTCTGACACAGGCGGCATATGACAACATTAATAAGTTACCAAAATTTGAGCCATTGAGTGAATTGGGAGCGCCCGCTCAAGCCTACTATTGGATGGATAATTACTGTAGGCAGCATCCACTTAGTGACGTTATGACCGGCGCAATTAATCTGTATACGGTGCTGGAGAAGAGGTTACACCAAGATCAAGGCCACTAATTCGTCTGCCACTGCCACTTCATTGAGGAAGGTGTCCAGTCGCATTGATCCATGCTGATCAGTAGCTGACTTCAGATGACTAGCTGTTTGACGGTCTCCACAATGACCGCGAACGTGGGCGCCATGCTCTTAGAAGCAGGGTCGTGCGGCTGCTTCGCAATTGTACATCTGCCGTTAAAGCTTTGCGGTCCCGAATGGCGGGTTGGGGTCGACAGCGGAAATAAACCTGATCGGAAAGCGGACATGACTTCGGAACCCACTAGGTCGCCACCAGAAACACATTATTCAAGATCCTGCAGGTAGCTGAATCGGGGCGAACAAAACACACTCAAATCCGGATACCCCATTTTCTTAGCCGCACATGGGTTTTTCGATGCGCAGGAACCAGACATGGACATCTTCGGCGCGCACGGCTTACACCCCATTGAGGCATAGGCCGGCATGGCGGCGCCGGCGGCGAGTCCGACCAACGTACTTCCTGCCAGGGCGATTACGGCCTTTTTAGCTTTGGGATTTTTCACTGGTCTCTCCTTTTTTCACTCTCGGGGTTTGGCCTCAGAGGGATATCTGTAGCCGGTTTTCTAAACTTCCATGCCTCGTCCTGTCACACACTTAGGCATATATCCGTTATTGTCACCCAACTTGATCATATGCGGGCAGGTCTAAATCGAATCCTTTTGCCAGATCCTCTACCCAGGGTCCCCATCGACCAAGCGGAGCATTCGGATCAAGTGCGTCGATCTGCCTGAATTGTTCTTCGGTGATTTCGACTCGGCCTCGTTCAGAGAATGGCAGCGTATGAAGTGCGGCACCTGCGAGATAGATATACCTCTTAGTGTCGTCCGCTGACATAGAACGGATATGCTGACCTCTTAACATGTCGCAAATTAGATTTTCCATCGTGATTTGTCGGCTGCTAGGCAGCATCGACACATTCATCCTATTTCTCGAGCCGCGAGGTCTCTGCATGATAAGCGCTGCTAGAATGTTGGTGGTAATACCCAGAAATATTGCCGAATCGATAACTGCAAGCCATGGCATTAAGGTATCTGAGTAAAGCACCACGTCTGCTGGAGTTATTCCATACTCATGCATTTTATTTGCGTTTTTTGCCGACGATATTACTTGGCCGAAGACATGACCAACGCCTCCTCCAATGGCGATCAATACTGTCGTAAAAATAATCAGGCAGCATTGAGCTAAAATCACACCGTCACTTCTAGTTTTTGAACGAAAGTCCGCCCTCATAAACCAGACAAACGCAATGTTGGCGGCCGTCAAAGCCAGCATCCCAAACCAAGCCGATTGATAAATAACCATCCACAGTTCCTACATCTCTTCCGCGATTAAATTCATCACGTGCCACGCCAGCTGACTATTTCGCCTTGCCGGCGGCACACGTGCACTTTTTGATAGCCGTTCGTACGAACCGAAGACGCTGAGTTCCTGCTTGGCTCGTGAAACCGCTGTGTAGAGTAGCGAACGATTTGCAAAAAGCGGCATCCCCTCCTGCGCTACGATCACGACCACGTTATATTCAGAGCCTTGTGACGAATGCACCGTGATCGCGTAGCCGAGGTGAACTGCTGTCAGGAGGGCCTCCGGGACAGACACGCGCCGGCCGTCATCGAGCTGCACGAGCACATCCTCGACGCCTCCACCGCTCTTGGGGGTGCATTGATCGATCCACCCCGTGTCGCCATTGACTACGACCTCCACAGCATCGGTACCGCCAGCCGCCGGCAACGACAGGTTGCGTCGCAGGATGATCCTGTCGCCTACACGCAACCCTGTCGCGCCCACATCCATGCCTTCGGGATTTAGGCGCTGCTGCAGGAGCTTGTTGATGTAGGTGATATTCCACCCGGGCGCGTTCGACTGCCCCTTTCTCCGTGGGATCAACAAGCCCACTTCGTCGATCGGGTGCTGCTGCAGGGCTTGGAGATACATGGCCATGACCGGCCCCTCGATCACCTCCATCGATCCGTCGGGGAGCTGCTCGATACGGCCGAAGCCCGAGGCTGCAAGGCCTGGGTCACCCGGCAGGCTGACATCAGGCCCCGGTGCCTCACGCGGGAATTGTCCTTCCCGCACTTCTCGCACCAGCTCGAGGATCCCGCCTTCGTTTCTGAACACCTCGTTCAACCGATGATGGTCGCCCGGCAGCTTGAGTATGTCCGCAAGCACATTCCCTGGCCCAACCGAGGGGATTTGGTCAACATCGCCAAGCAGGATGACGTGCGAGCCGGCGCGCACAGCGTCGAAGACCTTGCGCGTCATTTCGAGGTCACACATGGACCCCTCGTCGATCACGATCACGTCGGCCGTAATCGGATCGTCCTCGCAGCGTGCAAAGGCGAGCTGCCCGTGCTCGTCCACGTAGGGTTCCATCAACCGATGTAGCGTCGTAGCGATAAACCCCCTGCCCTGTACCCGCTCAGAGAGTTTCTTCGCTGCCTTCCCCGTTGGTGCGGCAAACGCAATGCTTTCGCCCCGTAGGGCCGTGGCGAAAACCTCAATGCTGGCCGTCTTGCCGCAGCCCGGTCCTGCCGTGAGGGTGTGCAATCGCAACGGCGACGTCAGCATTCTGTAGAGCGCCGTCATCTGCTCTTTGCTCAACACCAGTCCGACACGCTGCTGTGCTACGGCAAGTGCTTCTTCCGCTTCATCCGGCTGCATCAGGGGTCTTTGTGGGAGCAACATGCGCGCGATGCGACGTGCAAGCGCGCGCTCATTTTCAAGTAGCTTGAGCGGGTAGATTTTCTGCCCGCCGCCTCCCGCGCCGACAGCGACAACTGGAAACCGATACTGCGTGATGCACTCGACGATGCGCAGATAGTCGACCTCCCGGTTATAGCGCCGCTCGAAGACCTCGATGCGTTCGCGAAACTCATCGTCGGTAAGGTAACTATGTCCCTCCTGCTCGCAGGCGGTCATCAGCACGTATTCGCCGAGGGCGGCCAATCGTACGGGGTGCGCCGGCGAGACTTTGAGCCACATGCCGATTCGGTCAGCAAACGAGAACCCGTACCCGCGTGTCCGCTGGATGGGGGAGTAAGGATCACCGGCAAAGAGCTGCCAGGCCGCCTCAGCGACCTGCTGCCGATCGGACTTTGCCGCCTCCTCGATACTCAGCCGAGCCAGAGACTCGTGGGCCAACCGGGACGACAAACCCATCGGGATCCCGCCAACACCACTCAGGTTGACGGCAAAGAGGCGCAGGACAGCGAGCTCTACGCCCTGCTCACGACTCGCCTCGATCGATTCCTTGAAGGCGCCCTTGACTGCAGGACACTCGACCAGCTCCCAGGGTTTCTCTACCAACAGACTCCGCAACCGCTCGAGCTGATCTCTTGCCTCATACCAGGCGACAACTTTGGCGGCCGTTTTCTTCCCGCAGCCCTTGTATTCCCGTGCCATGAACACGGACAACCCGGCCTCGGACGCATCCACATCGGGTACGACTTCCTGGGCTTCCAGGCTGCGTCCGTATTTCGGGTGATGTTTGTATTCGCCCGTGAAGCAATACCGCCCGCCTTCATGTACGCAGGCGGTTACCAGGATCGTACCGGTGACCTTCTCAACACCGGGAGGCTGGGCGCGTTCAAGTACGGCCATCGCCCAGTTACCTCTCTGGACCAGCCTGACCACATCCGCTTTCACCACGCTTGGCGAACCCATGATTGCCCCTATACGGCGTCGGCATGCTACATAGTGAATGGTATTATACCACTTACAAAAATATTACCTTCCGTGTAGCAACCCCCGTGCACACCTGGCCCTGGATGTGTGCGCCCTATCCCCCCGCGCCGCTCAATACCTTCGAGCACTTCGCTCGACCGCACACCGCGGATTCGGTGTATGGGAGAACGAGAATCATGTTTGTACCTCTAGTCCAAGGGACTCCGGAGTGGCTGCTCTGGCGCGAAGACCGCTTCCAGTCATCCGAAGCACCGATGATCATGGGCTTGTCCCCCTTCAAGACCGCCTACCGGCTGTGGCAGGAGAAAACCAAGCAGGTCCCCCCTCTCCCTCCACACCCGGGCATGATCAGGGGTCTCCAAGAGGAACCGATCGCTCGTGAACATCGGGAATTTCAAACCCTGATCGAAACGCCCCCGGCCTGCCTTGAATGTGAACTCGAAGGTCTTAGGCTCGGCGCATCGCTTGACGGGTATGCCGCAAGGCCAAACGCTAGGCACCTGCTTCGTGAAATCAAGGCACCTGCCAACCCGGACCATGAGGCCGCGCTCGCAGGTTTCATCCCCAAGAAGTATCGGGATCAGATGGAACACCAGGCGCTGGTCATCTGTACGGCGTTCTCGTGCGACATCCGTGACCTTGAAGCGGAGTATGTGTCCTGGCGACCAGGTCATCCCAAAGGTGAAATGGCCGTTGTCCCGTTTGAGCCCAATCCGGATCGTTGGAAGCAGCTCATCAAGGCGTATCACGTGTTCCAGCAACACCTCGATGACGGAACAGAGCCGCTGGGTGATGCCTTCCTGGCGGCGGCTTGGGTTTGGAGACAAGCCAACGAGGCGCATGATGATGCCAAGTTCGCTGTAGAGCAGGCTCGCCAACTCATCATTGAAGCCATGCCGGATGGCGTGGACAGAAATGAAGGTGGCGGTGTACTGGTCACCCGCTCCACACGAGTGGGGTCGCTGAACAACGAAGCGATTTTCAAGGCACTGCAGTCAGAGTTCAGCATCCCGGATGAACGCCTCGCTGAGCTTAAAGCTGCGCATCGTGGCAAAGACACGGAGACCTGGCGGATCACCCCCAAAGGTGACCCGACATCGCCACCGGCCGTCCTACCCACGCCCGCAACCGAAGAAGCCGCGCCGTCAGGCTGGGCCTGGTAACAGGTTCACGCTTTTCGTTCGTGGCATCCCCACGGGTTATCCCACTGTCAGCGCCACAGTTCTGGCGCGTACAAGGAGATCGTGTTGATTTACTACCATGCGGCACATCGCAAGTTCTGGGGTGGTGTCATCGGCCCCACAATGGGTGACCAGGTGTTCTGGGGTGGTATGAGCAATACCCAGTTGCACACGGCCAGCAAGCCACCTGGTTATCTAAGGGGTAAGGAAACCGAGAAGAAGCGAAAAGGCTATGTCGAAATGCAGAACGGGGCGGACTTGTTCTTCCTACCCAACGGCAAAGCCTGGTGGCTCAAGATGCTTGAGCAGATACGGTACTTCGATACCCCGGGGGCCAAACCCTCGTTGGATATTATCGAGGAACTGATAAGATCCGATCCTGATGCGGATCGAAGGAAAGCATTTGATCTCGTCACGACCATTTCCACGGTCGCTTTGTTCAACGCAGACCTCACTGTGCCTGTGTTACCGTTTCAGAGATTCATGGAGCGGTTTACGTCTTCCCCTGTTGCGAAACAGGTTCTTCAAATACCGCGTACCGAACTCACCCAGTCCTGGGCGTGGTAGACACACAATCGACAGCCTTCTCCGGGCTGTCGATTTTTTGTGCGGGTTCAACGCTGGGAAGACTCAGCCTTCCTTGCTGCGACCACGACCTGCTTGCTGGCCCTGCTTCGCTGTTGCGGCCACTTCCCGCCGCCTCTGCGCAGCCTCGCGTCTTGCGCGGGTGCGTAGCATTTTCGAAACTTCCATTTTTACGCCTGCTTCCAGGTGCTCCAGCGCGACTGTCTGCATGGACTCATCTCTATGTCTGGCAAGTTCGCGTATTTTGTAATACATCTTCTCTGAGATGCGCAGATTGAATGTTCTCGTGACGTCATCGCGGAGACTGGGGTCTTCCCACGGCTTGCCGGGATAGTTGAGTTCGGGGGCATGCAATTCGTCAAGAGACCTGCGGCCTGGGGGGAGACAATTGCCGCCTTCTCCTGTAATTCTCGCCATACCTAACCTCCGATACCTTGAAATAATAATTTTATGACGCTCGTCGGTGCTAGCCGAGCTCATAGACATGACATACAGATCAAAATCTTAAACGAGGCCAATCTACTTACACGCCCGTGCATTAGTATGATACTACATATGGCGTGGCAGGGTAACGGTATACTAAACATAACCCTGTGACTTTGCGGCAGCTCCAGAGTTCAAATCCCACTGCACAAAGCATGATCGAGCGCGTGACAATAGCGCCACACAAGGCTTGCAGCGTGGCCTGGGCACGTTCGTCAGAGAAGGAAACTGTAGAAAGGTTGCACCTGCCTCGGTGTATCGGGCACCTCTAGGTGACAGATAAGGTGGGGTGATGAGCCCATAGGTATGATATGATTCGCTGAATTTTTCTACAGGCCACTACAGACTCAAGTCTGGCCTATTTGCCTCCGGCCTTACGATCGTCGCCCTCCTCAATATAACTACCTGCCAGGTAGAATATCTCGGCAAAGATCAATCAAGTTGTAGGCAAATGGGGTGAATCCGTAGCCCAGCGTGGATTCATTGGCGTCCACGGCCGCTGTGGACAATCGTCACAATGCATCTCATTTGAGATACACTTAGCGGCGGGATAACACTGGAGATCTGAGATGGCCCGTACCTCTATGCTGCATGTTCGGGTAGAAGACGAACTCAAAGATCGTGCCGGCGAAGTACTTTCACGCTTCGGCCTGACCGTTTCGGAAGCTGTGCGCATGTTGCTAACTCGTATTTCTGAGGAAGGTGGCTTGCCGCCCAGCCTGACGCTCGATGCAGAGAGTTATGACGCGTGGTTTCGCGCCAAGGTGATGGAATCCCTGGCGGACACCAGACCAGGTGTGCCGCATCAGAAGGTTATGGATGAGGTACAGGCCCTGATTGATAGCAAGCGCAATCAACGTGCCTGAGCTGGAGTGGTCGCCAAAGGCCCGCGCTGAGCTACTGGCGCTCATCGAATACATCGCAGATGAAAACCCGGACGCGGCGCAGCACCTTAAAGACGACATCGAGGTCAAAGCCGCGAAGCTGCCTGAGCACCCAAAGCTCTATCGAGAGGGCAGGGTCGCGGGCACTAGGGAAATGATCGTAACGGCTAACTACATCGTGGTTTACAAAGAAACCGACGCGGCCGTTCGAATTCTCAACGTCATACATGCAGCCATGCAGTGGCCACCGGTATGAGTTAGAGATAAGGTGTCGCGTCGGTATTGGTCGACATGACGACACAAACCGCACCTCCTTCAATCCAGCTTCGACGCCCCAAGCAGATCTACTCATCAGCTACCGGTACCGCCACCGACCTTTCGCCCGCATCCCACCGCTCTACCGCACCCGGACACGCACTGCACACGCCCAGCCTTACCCCCTCGTCTAGTCTGAGCCAGTAGCAGGGTTGCTCAGCCACTTCGTCCCAACAGGCCGCCTGGTCGTGGCAGCCGCACGCTATGCAGTAATTCAGTGGCATCGTTACATCCTCGCTGAGTGCCCCGTAGTACCCCACCATGACCGCATTGCAGCCTCTACGGCCTGCTTCCGGGTTTTACAGGGGGGTGTCTGAGGTTGGTTCGGGATTTCAGCGATCCAGTGTCCGCTTAACCCGGTCACGTTGCCGATATAGCCTGCCGTTACACGGATACGGTAGCGGCCCTCACCCTCACGCTCCAAGGAATACGGCAAATCGTTCGCGGGAATCATCATGCACCCCACTGATTGAAGGTGTACCCGAGCGCCGCCCACATCGTAGGGTCAATCGGCAACGCCCGCACCTCCCCGGTTTTCACATTCACGAAGCTACCGTGGTACTGAATCTGCGCATCGCGGAGCAACCGATACAGCAAATTCAGTGCGGCATCGGCCAACGTGCGATTGATGAACGCATCCTGCGAGCGCAACGCCTCGGCGGCACTGCAGGAAGGCGTGTTGTCGTCCACCGTGTCGCGCAGTGTGGGGAACAATTCGACCACGTTGGGCAGGTGGCGGTCGCCGTGCGAAGGTCGGCCCAAATGGCCCAACACACACTGGCCATCGACAGCATCGTTGCCAAGATCGAGCCATAAGGTGTGGCGGTAAGTCCGAGCATAGGCGTCATGCAACGCCACCCGGAATGCTGCACTGTCCACGCACCCGATCAATAAATCCGGCTCACTGTTAGCAACTTCGGGCACATACATTTCCGGCACCGCCGCCCAACTCAGTCCGTGGTAGACGTTGGCGCGATGCACCAGTAGCGTGGCCTTGTTTTCGCCCACATCTTGATCGAAAAAGCGTTGCCGCACCGTATTCGACGGCGAAACGCTGTCGCCGTCATAAACCGTGACCCTCAGACCGGGGTGATCCAGTGCGTTCAGGACTTTATGCAGGCGCACCAGACCATCGAACACTTCCGACCCGGCCCCCCCCGCACCGAGCAGCACGATATTGAGCGGCCTGTCGATCCAACGTGCAGGCATATCAAAGGTCATGGGCGTTTTCATCATGCGCGGCTCCAAGGGGTCCAGTCGATAGGCAAGTGGCGTCCATGCACGCAGAGTCGCATGGCGATTTCCGGCGAGGGGCGGTCCAGCCGACCCAACACCGCAGCGAGGTAGAAACCCCTATCGTCCGCGTCATCCGTGGGGCTGAACCCGGCACGACCTGCGCCGTGGCTATGAATATCCACCGCGATATTCTCGGGGTCGATACCGACCACGCTGTAGTCGAGCCGGTGTGGATTGGCCAAGGTGGGCGGGGGCGCTACGAGGCGATACTGGCCGTTCTCAACCACGATCAGGCCACCCCACTCATTCGGCAACACAGCCCGCGCCAGCGCAATGCACTCGTTCAGCAGCTTCTGCGGCACCGGCCCGAACGGCATCGTGAACCTGGCACGCCGTGAGCCATACGGGAAGCGCCCCTTCTGAACCCTAAGACACACATCGAGGGCATTTGAACGAGCTTCTTGATAAACCCCATCCTGCGCCGCGACATAGCGATAAAGACCAAGACCGACAGGCGGCAGTTCCCCGAAGCGTGGAGCCATAAGCATCGGCGTGATACCCAATGCGGCATGGTCACGCGGATCGGTATAGAGACTATCGAACACGGCAAAATTCCTCCAAGCGGCGACCCATCGGATTGAGTCGATCTGATGGGAAAGCGGTCAGGTTTTCGAGCTTCTTCCAGAAGGCCAGATGCTGTGCGTTACTGACCTTCTTGCGCTTGTTTCCGGGCAGCAACGTCGCGGGTTGATTGACGTGCGTGAAATTCGTCTCAAATATGGCGTCATTCCAGACCGCGATCTGCTGTTCGACCGTCATGTGGCTGCGCGGTCGTGTCGCGCTACCCAAGCACACTTGCCCGAGTGGACCGACATTCATCAGCGGCGAGTGATAGAGCGGTGTTTTGCACTTGGGCCTGCCTCGCCCCCGGTAAGCCGCCACGTTCAGCGAGTCACCCGCCGCGTGAAAGATCAGTCCCGGCCACGGGACAGCCTTGAGCGTGACCCGCTTCCCCGCGACATGAAAGTACATCGGGCGCACGGCAGGCGGTGTGTACCACAGGAGGCTTCCGCCGCCCTGTGCGAGCAGCCGATCTGACACCCACTGCAGGCCCGCCTGCTTTTTCTGACCATCCAGCGTGGCGAGCCAGTCCCGCACGTCGCCCAACCGTAGTGCGCGACCCGCCTCTAGCGTGGCGATGCCATCCTCGCCCACCCTGACCGGGTGATGTCGCACCTCAACCTCGTAGCCCGTCTGCGCCATGATGATGGCTTGGGCCTGCGGTCGCGGGCGGTCTGTAACCAAGACCCGACCCGCTGCAATTTCGATGGTATTCATCAACCCTCCGACTGACTAAGCGCCTGTTCAACGGTGTGGGTGAATCCGACACAGGTACCGAAGCGCAACAAGGCCTGACTCACCTCACCGGGCGGCGCGTTGTAACTGAACGTGTCGAGAAAACCCTCACCGGCCTCCATCCCTTGCTGCGTCCAATCGCGGATGGCTTGTTCTTCCGAGTCACATCCCACGCGAACCCCCATGAGGTCGCCAAGGCCCCACGAGTCTTCGACCGTATCTTCCGAGAAGGGCAAGCACGCATCCGTGTGCAGTTCGCACAGCAGTCGTGCCCCGAGCAGCAAGCAACGATCCCGCGCATCCTCAACCCCGTCCCGCTCAAGCCGCTTCACAATCCCCTGTGCTTCGGCTTCTTCCATGCGGACGGCCTGCCCGTACCATGCGTGTTGCGGTATGCCGCGCTCACCGATCAGTCGCAGTTCCGAGGCCGTCTGGAGCCAGTACAGACCGCCGTTTTCGATTTCCTCGATCAGACTCGGGCCTGCCTTGTGGGCGAGCAGTTCGGACAGCAAGGCGTCACAACGCTCTGCGTCCTCCGGGTCTGTACCCACGATCAGTGTGAGGTGCGCCACCGACAGATCGCTTACCACTTCCCCGTAGAACCCGAACGCATAGGAGCAAAAGCCTTCCTCCCCGGTCAGGCAGAAGGGATACAGGGCAAGCGCCATACGCAGTAGATCGCGCTGCTTTTCCGCTTCGCTCGGGGTGTCCGGGCTACGCCATACATCGTGCATCAGCGTCGATTCGGACTCGACGCACAGGCCTTCCACACGTGCGTACACGGCCAGAAAGGTGCCCCACTCAATCGCCTGATCGGCACACACATCAGCACCTTTCTGGAAGCCACGATTCACCCAACCTGCGGCCTGCTGGCCGACCCGTTGGATGATGGAGGCATCCAGCCACAAGCCCTCGGGACGGCGTGCCTGTGCCACCTCTTCCAGGCTGATCCAACCCTCGCGTAGCGCAAGGCGCAGCGCATTGGCGGCGGCGCGTCGTTGAGGCACTGTCGGGGCAAGTTTCTCCGCGAAGCTCAAGCCCTCGATACGCGGAATGCGGCTCAGGCTGGCGGCAAAAGTTTCCAATCCAACCGGCTTGGGGCTGACGGCAACCTGCCGAGAGCGTCGAAGGCGGCGCGAAGCTCTTGCCCCGTTCTGGCTTCCGTGACTGCTGCGCGATTCCCGCGCTTTCTGCGTACCTTTTGCGTGGGCGTGTAGGTCATCAACGCCTCCACGCCCACGGGTTCCTCGATCAACGCGCATTCCAGTTCCAGCCATGTCAAAGTCTCCTGTGCAGGGTCCACGGCTCAGCCCTTGGACTTGGCGCGAACGACGAAGGTGAACACCAGCACGTCGCCCTCGACCACCGGCCCCTCGACCACCGCCCCCTGTAGGTAGGGGAAGTTGGGTCGATAGAACTCAAGCACCTGCTCCGGGTTGTAGTCGCTACCCGGATCGGGGAACTTCACCGCACCCATGCGGAACTCGCGGCGGGCCTCGATTTCGATCACTTCACTCATCACCTTGTCTCCTTAAAAGAGGCTTGCCGGGTTCTGCTTGGTATCGGCTGCAACCGGCTCGGGTGCCGCGACCGGCTCGGGCGGCGGTACGGCGTCCGCACCGGATTCCTCCGCATCATCGTCCGATACCGCGTCGGGTGCCGGGGGCGGGGCTGTCGCCCCACCCTTGCCCTTGGCCTGACTGGCTGTCGCCTTGGCATCTTTCAAGCGGCTCTGCACGCCCTCGAACCCTGCCTGCAATTCAGCGCGGTCTGCACTGATCTGTGTGACTTGCTCCGCAAAGCGGGCATCGAGGTCCGGGGCTGTCGCCGTCCAGATCAGCGGCATCGCAAGTCCCGCCCGGATGGCCTGCGCTTCATCAGAGAGGTCGGCGGCGGCTTCCGTAAGCTGCGGCAGGATCGCCACCCGCAAACGGCCATCGGAGAGGCGTTCGATACTGAACGCGAGCTTTTCATCCGCCTGCATCAGTTTTTCGAGTTCCTTGAACATGATGGCTCGCTCCTTAGCTCAGCTTATGCAGGACGGAAGGGACATATTGGGCATCGACACTGAACCCGGCCTTGGTCGCCGCTTCGACCGCATCGAGGATTTCCGGCTTCTTGCCCTTAATGAGCTTGGCAAAAGCCCCTTCACCCTGTTCCGCGTTGTACCAGTCGGCAAACCCTGCCCCGCGCAGCACGTCCTCTAGGCCATTCTTGGTATGGGCGTCGAGATAATCGCGGGTCAGTTGGACACGGCCCTTGAAGTTGACCTCATGCAGCTTGAGCACGCTCGCGGTGTAACAGGGCTTCTGATCGAGAATGTTGGAGTTCTCGCCGTTGTTTGCCGCCTGCTCGCCGGTTATGAGGCGCAGGATTTCTTCGAGCAGCGCATCGTCGGCGGCGAATAGCCGTTCGAGGCGACCACTGGTACTCGCGCAAATCCCTGCCACCGCACCACTGGCGTTTTCCGGCAACTTGCAACCCCTGTGTCCGATCAGGGCATCCAGTGCCAAGGCCATTTGCAGGTGCGGGTCCGTTTGAACGGTGTCACGCGCCCAATCGCGTGCCTGCTGGTAATTGACCTTGAGAACCGCCGAAGGCAGCTTAGCCACGCCCGGTGACGCCGCCTTGGTGTCCGGCTTTTTGGCGGCTGTCTTGGTCTTGGCGCTTGACGCACTGGCCTCGCCTTTCGCACCCGCGTCAGTCGCGTCCTCTGCGTTCACGGTTGCGGTTTGCGGTGCATCGCCGCTCGCCTCCAAGGCCCGCTGGTAGGCCTCGGCCTTCTCGTTCATGCAGGCGAGGTCGAAGCACTGCTCACCCGTGGCAAGACCGAAGGAACCGGGACGGGTCGAGAGCATTGCACCGAAATTCGCGCAGCCACGGCAGGCACGGGCCTGCGATTTGCCGACCACGGACGATTCGAGTTGCTTGTAGTCCTCCGGGGCCTTTTCCGTGTCCAGAAACACGACGCTGTATTCCGTCGCGTACTCGGACCTTTTCTCCGAAAGCGCCGCTTCGGACTTTTCCTGATAGCAGGCGCGGTTCTGGCATTTCCCGGCGCTGATCGTTTCCTCGAACAGCGAACATTGAATATCCGAATTGCTTGGGCAGGTGGCGCACTGCGTTTTGTCGAAGATGGCCTTGTCGAGGTCCATTGCGAACTGAGAAATCTTCGCCTTGAGGTCGGACACGTTGATTTTCTGCTCAATCACGCTTCCAAGCGTTCCGGGCTGCATGTCCTCCGCAAGCGTACAGAGCAATTCCGCGTGACCGAGCTTGATGCGTCGTTCGGTCAGGGCCGTCAGCACATCTTTGTGGGCGTGAAGCAGCAGCAGTCGTGCCTTGAGCTTCTGCGGGGGCCACGCCAGCGCACGGCAAGCCTCGGCGTGGTCGCCGTCGCAACGACTCAGAATCTTGCGTGCCGCCAGAGCCTCATCAGGCGCCGACATATCTTCGCGGTGGACATTCTCATGGGTGGCCGTTTCCAAGGCCTCGGCATCGTCAAGGTGGCGCACCACGCAGGGCAATTCGGCCAACTCAGCGAGCTTCGCCGCACGATACCGGCGCTCACCGGCAACCAGACGAAAGCCCTCGCCTTCCAAGGCGGGACGGACGATCAGGGGTTCAATAATGCCCTGCTCTTTGATGCTCGCGGCCAGTTCTTCCAGCGAAGTCTGATCGAACCACGAACGGGGATTTAGGGCGGGATCGGTCGAAATCAGGTCGATGGGGATTAATTGAAACCCCTCCCCTCCCTGCATGACATGGGCAGCAGCACTCATCATTGATTTCTCCATTGCCGGGATGGCGCCCGGTGCGCTGGTTCGTAATCGAACCGATGGGTTAATACTAGTCCTGCACAGCCATAAAAACAAGCCAAAAATTAATTAATAAACTGTGGATAAACCTGTGCTGCAAATTAAAAGGGTATCCGGAATCCACTGTTGAACCCGGCCCTTGATTGGTCTGATCAATGTATCCGCATCTCGGAATTGACTGTTGATTCCATCAATGTCACTCTTTGTCCGAAACTCGGAATGGAGTGTTGAGGTCGATGCAATTCGATTTTGGATGCAAACAATACTCTGGCCACCAGGCGCACAATTTTGATGGATTAAGACTTCTGGCCTGTCGATGACTCAAGACATGCTTGAGTTACCGCCCTCTGTGGCCGACATTCTCAATCTGCCGCAGCTCAGAGCCCGTGAGATTGAGGAGAACGGCGACCATTACCGTATCAAGGCGGAAGGTATGGTCGAGCCGACCGCCTGCCCCTTGTGTGCGTCGTCATTATATCGACATGGCACTCAGCCTCAGACCTACATGGATACCCCCATACACGGCAAGCGCGTTGCCCTCGACATTCAGCGCAGACGGTTTCGATGCAAAAACTGCGGCAAGACGCTGTTTGAGCCTCTACCGGACATCGACGACAAGCGTTTAGCGACAACACGGCTGGTGAAGTACGTCGAGACACATTGCCTGCGCAAAACCTTCGCCGAACTCTCCCGAGAAGTGGGTATCGATGACAAGACCGTCCGCCACATCTTCGATGACTATGTGGCCCGCCTGAAACAGGACGTTGTCTTTGAAACCCCGGAGGTGTTGGGTATCGATGAACTCAAGATCATCGGTCAATACCGCGCCATGATTACCAACGTCGAAAAGCGCGCACTGTTCGACATGCTCCCGACCCGCAACAAAGCCGATCTCATCATCTACTTCAAGGCACTGCCAGAGAAAAGGCGAGTCAAGGTCCTGACAATGGATTTGTGGAGCGTCTACCGGCAGGTCGCGCAGGATCAATTCCCTGGCCGCATGATCGTGGCGGATCGCTTCCATGTTGTGCGCATGGCCAATGATGCGATTGAACGGGTGCGTAAACAGATCAGGAAAGAACTGTCTACTCGTGAAAGGCTCAAGCTCAAAAATGACCGATTTATCCTGCTTTCACGCCATGACAACTTGAGCAGTAGCGCGCAGGAGAAGCTGAGTTATTGGAGCATGCTTCATCCACATCTGGGTATGGCTTACGCCGCCAAGGAAGCATTTCACGACATCTACAACCACCCTACAAAAAGCGATGCGATGCGAGCTGCAAAAGATTGGGAAGCCAGTCTCAATCCGAATGTGGCCTGGGCATTTAGGGAAGTCAAAGGCGCTCTGCATAGCTGGTGGACGGAGATATTCAATTATTACGATCATCCGATCTCAAACGGCTACACTGAATCGATCAACAACATCGCCAAGGGCATGAATCGCATGGGACGCGGCTACAGCTTCGACGTGATCCGGGCACGCCTGCTCTTTGATGATGAGGCTCGGGCCGATACGCGGACCACCGTCCGCAAGAAAGTCAGGAAACGTGTTCAGCCTCCGGATACGTTCGGTTACACGATGTCTGATGCAATGTATCAAGCGCCCAGCCAAAGCAGATACAAGACTGTAATTGAGGAAAGGAGGGTCGAATACGGACCCTATCTCCCCACGCTCGCCCATAAGCTTGAGGCGGGCGATTTCGACTGAACAACGCTGATGACGATTCGCGGGCTCTGCCAGCTGGCCGGCGTGTTGTCAGACGAGAACCGGGCACTGCTGCACCTATACAGGATCACAGCCGCGCACGGTATGAGATCTGGCCGAGCTGTCCGGCCGCGCCGCCAGCAACCTATCGTGCACGCTGCGCAATCTGGAGGGTTACGGTCTGGTCAAGCTGCACCGCAGCCCGGATACTCGCGCCGTGCGTCCGGAGGCGCTGGCCACGGAATTTCTGGGGGTGCTGGACTGACCCGCCCGCCGGCAAACCGATTCTCACCGCCTATGAACAACAGGAATCACAGATGGCCAATGGCAAGGACAAGAACAACGGCGGCAACCTTGGGTTCGAAGCCGAACTGTTCAAGGCCGCCGACAAGCTTCGCGGCAACATGGAGCCCAGCGACTACAAACACGTCGCCCTGGGGCTGATCTTCCTCAAGTACATCTCCGACGCTTTCGAGGCCCGTCATGCCGAGCTGTTGAGCGAAGATGAGCAAGCCGCAGAGGACAAGGACGAATACCTGGCCGACAACATCTTCTGGGTGCCGAAGGATGCGCGCTGGTCGCATCTGAAGGCCAACGCCAAGCGCCCCGAAATCGGCCAGCTCATCGACGACGCCATGCGCGCCATCGAGAAGGACAACGAATCGCTCAAGGGCGTGCTGCCCAAGGACTACGCCAGACCGGCACTGAACAAGGTGATGCTGGGCGAACTGATCGACCTGATCTCCGGTATCGCCATGAACGAAGGCAGCCCCAATGGATCAAGTCGGTCCAGGGATGTACTCGGCCGCGTCTACGAATATTTCTTGAGCCAGTTCGCCGGCGCCGAGGGCAAGCGCGGCGGCGAGTTCTACACCCCGTGCTCGGTGGTGCAGGTGCTGGTCCAAATGCTCGAACCCTACTCCGGCCGCGTCTACGACCCCTGCTGCGGCTCAGGCGGCATGTTCGTGCAGAGCGAGAAGTTCGTGCTGGAACACGGCGGGCGCATCGGCGACATCGCCATCTACGGCCAGGAGAGCAACTACACCACCTGGCGCCTGGCCAAGATGAACCTTGCCGTGCGTGGCATTGACTCGGATATCCGCTGGAACAACGAGGGCAGCTTCCACAAGGACGAGCTGCGCGACCTGCGCTTCGACCATATCCTCGCCAATCCGCCGTTCAACATCTCCGACTGGGGCGGCGACCGCCTGCGCGAAGACGCGCGCTGGCAGTTCGGCGTGCCGCCCGTGGGCAACGCCAACTATGCCTGGCTGCAGCACATCCACTGGCACCTCGCCCCCTACGGCACCGCCGGCGTCGTGCTGGCCAACGGCTCCATGAGTTCCAACCAGAGCGGCGAAGGCGACATCCGCAAAGCCATGGTCGAAGCCGACGCCGTGGATTGCATGGTGGCCCTGCCGGGTCAGTTGTTCTACTCCACTCAAATCCCCGCCTGCCTGTGGTTCCTCGCCCGCGACAAATCCAACGGCAAGCGCGGCAAGGAGACACTACGCGACCGACGCGGCGAAGTGTTGTTCATCGATGCCCGCAACATGGGCACGTTGGTGGACCGCACCCGGCGCGAACTCAGCGATGCCGACATCCAGAAGATCGCCGATACCTACCATGCCTGGCGGGGCGAGAAGGGTGTCGGCAAGTACGCGGACATCCCCGGCTTTTGTAAGAGCGCCAGCCTCGAAGAAATACGCAAGCATGGCCATGTGCTTACCCCCGGCCGCTATGTCGGTGCGGCCGAGCAGGAGGACGATGGCGAACCCTTCGAGGACAAAATGCGGAGGCTCAGCGCGCAGTGGCGCGAGCAGCAAGCGGAGGCGGCGCGGCTGGATGCGGCGATCGAGGCCAACCTGAGGGAGCTAGGGTATGGCGGGTGACTGGCAATCATTGGCGGCGGAGGATTTCTGTGCCTCAGTTCGCGACGGAACACATGACTCTCCGAAGTCGGTCGATCATGGGCGTTCCCTAGTGACTTCGCGGCATATCACCGGGGGACGGCTTGACCTAAGCAATGCCTATTTGATCTCGCAAGAAGACTTCGACGCGATCAACAAGCGTAGCAAGGTTGATCGTTGGGACGTGCTAATTTCCATGATCGGCACGGTTGGTGAAACTTGCCTAATAAGAGATGATCCGGACTTCGCCATCAAGAACATCGGTCTCTTCAAGTGCAAGGGAGAGATTGATGGAAAGTGGCTTTACTACTTCCTGCGTACACCTCAAGCGCAGCAGTTGATTCGCGAGCAAGCGCGCGGAACAACCCAGCAGTACATCCCGTTGGGTGCCTTACGGAAGATTCCGATTCCGGTTCCAAACAGCACTGATGATATGCGTTCCATCGCCCACATCCTCGGCACGCTGGACGACAAGATCGAACTCAACCGCCGCCGCAACCAGACCCTGGAGGCCATGGCCCGCGCCCTGTTCAAGGACTGGTTCGTCGACTTCGGCCCCGTCCGCGCCAAGATGGAAGGGCGCGAGCCGTACCTGCCCCGCGACATCTGGGCGCTATTTCCCGAGCGGCTGGATGATGAGGGGAAGCCGGAGGGGTGGGAGTTGGGAACGCTTGGCGATGTGGCAGAGCATCCACGCCGAAGCATCCAGCCCGATAATATTGAGCCAGATACACCTTACATTGCACTTGAACATATGCCTAAGCGATGCATTGCTCTGAGTGATTGGGATCGAGCGGACTCACTGGGAAGCAACAAGTTCGAGTTTAGAGAAGGTGAGATCCTGTTCGGGAAGCTACGCCCCTATTTCCATAAGGTCGGCATCGCGCCAATTAGTGGTGTTTGCTCCACTGATATTGTCGTAGTCACCGCCAAGAAGGAAAGATGGTTCGGTCTTGTGCTCTGCCATATTTCAAGCGATGAGTTTGTCGAGTACACAAATGCGGGATCGACTGGAACGAAGATGCCACGGACGAGTTGGAATGAGATGGCTCGTTACAGCTTGGTGTTGCCGCCAGAAGCGCTGGCTAGGACGTTTAATAAAATTGTTCGGCCATGGGTGGGGCAGATTATTGGCGGCATCCATGAATCCCGCACCCTCTCCCAACTCCGCGACACCCTGCTGCCCAAGCTGATCTCCGGCGAACTGCGCATCAAGGATGCCGAGAAATTCCTGGAGCGCGTGGCATGACCCGCCTCCCCGTCAACCCCGAGCTGCTGAGCTGGGTGCGTGAGCGCGCCGCGCTGGATACGCTCGCGCTGGCGGGGCGGTGGCGTTCAGGCGCCACAACACCCGGGGAGGGAACCCATGAATAAGATCGTGATTTTCGAGTACGGCGACCAGCCGGTACAGGTGCGGCTGGAGGGCGAAACGGTCTGGTTGAGCCTTCAGCAGTTGGCCGAGTTGTTCGAGCGCGACAAGTCGGTGATCTCCCGCCACCTGAAAAACATCCTTGATACCAAGGAGTTGGAGCGAAGCGCAGTTGTTGCAAAAAATGCAACAACTGCCGCCGATGGCAAAACCTATCAGGTTGAGTATTACAACCTCGACGCCATTATCTCCGTCGGCTACCGGGTCAACTCGACCCGCGCCACCCGCTTCCGCCAATGGGCCACCGGCGTGCTGCGCCAGCACCTGGTCGAGGGCTACACCCTCAACCAACAACGCCTGCGCGAGCGCGGCATCGAGTTCGAGCAGGCGCTGGACTTGCTTTCGCGCACGCTGGCCAACCAGCAACTGGTCAGCGCCGAAGGCGAAGCGGTGCTGGGCGTAATTGCCGACTACGCCCGCAGTTGGAGCCTGTTGCAGGGTTACGACGAGCAGAGCCTGACCGGGCAGACCGGCAAGCAGCAGGGCATGCAGGCGCTGGAACTGGATACCGTGCTGTCCGCCATTGCCCGGCTCAAGGCCGAGCTGATCGCCAAAGGCGAGGCCACCGAGCTGTTCGGCCAGGTGCGCGGCGACGGGCTGGCATCCGCCCTGGCCACCATCGAGCAGGGCTTTGGCGACGAGCTGTTTTACCCCAACGTCGCCAGCCGGGCGGCGCATCTGCTGTATCTGGTGATCAAGAACCACCCCTTCGCCGATGGCAACAAGCGCACCGGGTCTTTTCTGTTCCTGTGGTACCTGCGCCTGAACCAGCACCTGCTGGCGCGGCCCGTGGAGCGGCTGATCAACGACAACACTCTGGTGGCGCTGGCGCTGCTGGTGGCCGAAAGCAAGCCCGCTCAGAAAGAACTGATGGTGAAGCTGGCGGAGCATTTTGTGTTGTTGAAAGAGGTTGGCGCATGACCTTCAGCCCCGATCACCACCATCGCCGCAGCCTGCGCCTGAAGGATTACGACTATGCCCAGGCCGGGGCGTATTTCGTGACGATCTGCACGCAGGACCGGGCGTGTTTATTTGGGGCAGGTTGCGGACGATGAAAATACGGCTGACCGAGGCCGGACGCTGCCTGCACGAGCAATGGATGACGTTGCCGGAACGATTCAACGGTGTGACCCTGGATGCGTGTGTGATGATGCCCAATCGTTTTCACGGAATCGTCTGCATTCAACCCGTAGGGGCGCAATTCATTGCGCCCCAAACGCCCGAAAATCCGCATGCGATTCCGGGTACGATGAATCGCGCCCCCACGTCGTGGGAGGGGGTGTGATGGCCTTTCTCTCCGAAGCCCAACTGGAAAATGCGCTGCTCGAACAACTGGCCGGGCTGGGCTTCGCCTGCGCCTCGGACGAGATCATCGGTCCGGACGGCAAGCAGCCGGAGCGGGAGGCCTACGATGAGGTGGTGCTCAAAGGCCGACTCACCGCCGCCGTGGCGCGGCTGAACCCGGCGCTGCCCGCTGAGGCGCAGGACGACGCCGTTCGCCGCCTGACGCAGTCGGAACTGCCCAACCTGCTGGAGGAGAACCGCCGCATCCACCGGCTGCTCACCGAAGGCGCGGATGTGGAGTACTACGCCGAGGACGGCACGCTGACGGCAGGCAAGGTGCGGCTGATCGACTTTGAGCAACCGACCAACAACGACTGGCTGGCGGTGCAGCAGCTCACGGTGATCGCCGGGCAGGTGAAGCGCCGGCCCGATGTGGTGGTGTTCGTCAACGGCCTGCCGCTGGCGGTGATCGAACTCAAAGCCCCCGGCGGCGAGAACGCGACGCTGGCCGGCGCCTTCAATCAACTCCAGACCTACAAACAGCAGATTCCGGCGCTGTTTCGCAGCAATGCGCTGCTGGTGACCTCCGATGGCCTGTCGGCACGGGCGGGCTCCCTATCGGCGGATCAGGAGCGTTTCATGCCCTGGCGCACCACCGACGGCACCCGGATCGAGCCCAAGGGGATGCCGGAAATGGCCACGCTGATCGAGGGCGTATTCGAGCAGGGGCGCTTCCTCGATCTGTTGCGCCACTTCACCGTGTTCGGCGAGACCGGCGGCGGGCTAATCAAGATCATCGCCGGTTACCACCAGTTCCACGCCGTGAAGAAGGCCGTGATTTCCACGCTACGGGCGAGCCAGCGTACGGTGGCCGAGGACCCAGCCGTCTACGGACTGCCCAGCGTCAAGGACCAACCGCCCGGCGACCACAAGGCCGGGGTGATCTGGCACACCCAGGGTTCCGGCAAAAGCCTGCTGATGGCCTTCTACGCGGGCCTCCTGGTATTCGACCCACGCATGACCAACCCAACGCTAGTGGTGCTTACTGACCGCAACGATTTGGACGACCAGCTGTTCGCTACCTTCTCGATGTGCAAGGACCTGATTCGGCAAACGCCAGTGCAAGCCGAAGACCGGGAGCACCTGCGTAGCTTGCTCCACCGTGCATCCGGCGGCGTGATTTTCACCACGCTGCAGAAGTTTGCACCGCAGCCGGGGGAAACCGAATTTCCGACACTGACCGATCGCTCCAACGTCGTGGTCATCGCCGACGAGGCGCACCGCAGCCAGTACGGCTTCAAGGCCAAGGTGGCGGGCAAGACCGGCGAAATTGCCTACGGCTTCGCCAAATACCTGCGCGATGCCTTGCCCAATGCCTCGTTCATCGGCTTCACCGGCACGCCGATCGAAAAGGATGATGTCAATACGCCCGCCGTATTCGGCCACTACATCGATATCTACGACATCAGTCGGGCGGTCGAAGACGGCGCCACCGTGCCGATCTATTACGAATCACGGCTGGCGCGCATCGAACTGGACGAGGACGAGAAGCCGCGTATCGACGCCGAGATCGAGGCGCTGCTGGAGGACGAGGACGAACCCAGCGCCGAGCGCACCAAGCAAAAATGGTCCACAGTGGAAGCGTTGGTGGGCAGCGACAAACGCTTGGCGCGGGTAGCGGCCGACCTGGTACAGCACTTCGAAGACCGTGTTGCGGCGCTCGATGGCAAGGCGATGGTGGTATGCATGAGCCGACGTATCTGTGTGGCGCTCTATGACGAAATCATCAAGCTGCGCCCTGACTGGCATAGCCAGGACGACCATGCCGGGCAAATCAAGATAGTGATGACGGGTGCGGCTTCCGACCCGCCTGAATGGCAGCAGCACATCGGCAACAAGACGCGGCGCGATCTGTTGGCGAAGCGCGCCCGAGACCCACATGACCCGCTGCGGTTGGTGATCGTACGCGATATGTGGCTGACCGGTTTCGATGCGCCCAGTATGCACACGATGTACATCGACAAACCGATGCGTGGCCACGGCCTGATGCAAGCCATCGCCCGCGTCAATCGCGTGTTCCGCGATAAGCCGGCGGGATTGATCGTGGACTACATCGGCATCGCGCAAAACCTGAAATCGGCGCTTGCCCAATACTCCAAGCCCGACCAGGACAAGACAGGCATCGACGAGGCCGAAGCCATTGCCGTGCTGTTGGAGAAGTACGAGATCGTGCGCGATATGTTCCATGGCTTCGACTACCGTTCCGGCCTTGGCGGCACCCCGACCGAGCGGCTAGCGATGATGGCTGGCGCCATAGAATGGATACTCGACAAGCAGCAACAGTGGGCCGCAGCAGAGAAAACGCCAGAAGCCAAGAAGCAGGCACAGCGGCGTTTTGCCGACGGCGTGTTGGCGCTATCGAAAGCTTTTGCGCTAGCCGCGAGTTCGGATGAAGCGCGCGGCATCCGCGAGGAAGTGGGTTTCTTCCAGGCGATCTGGGCGGCTTTGATCAAAACCGGTAATACGGCGGGTACGACACGACAGGATCGCGAGCTGGCCATTCAGCAGATCGTCAGCCGCGCTGTGATATCGACCGAGATTGTCGACATCCTCGCCGCAGCCGGTATCCAGACCCCGGATATTTCAATCCTGTCGGACGAGTTCCTGTTCGAAGTGCAGCAGATGGAGAAGAAGAACCTAGGGCTGGAAGCGCTGCGCAAGCTGCTCAACGACAGCATTCGATCGCGTTCACACTCCAACGTAGTCGAAACCCGCGGATTTACCGAACGATTAGAAGATGCTATCGCCCGCTATCACGCCAATGCCATCACCACCGCCGAGGTGTTGCAGGAACTGATTAAGCTTGCCCAGGATATCCGTGCCGCGCGGAGTCGTGGTGAGGAGCAAGGCCTGTCCGACGAAGAAATAGCCTTCTACGACGCGCTGGCGGAAAACGAGTCTGCGCTACAGGTGATGGGCGACGACAAGTTACGAGTGATTGCCCACGAACTGCTTGTGAGCCTGCGCGAAAACGTGGCTGTGGACTGGGCACACCGAGAATCTGCCAGGGCCCGGCTCAGGGTGCTGGTGAAGCGAATCCTACGTAAGTACGGTTACCCACCGGATCTGCAGGATGCTGCGGTGCAGACGGTATTACAGCAGGCCGAAGTTCTTTCTGCGCTGTGGCAGCCAGGGTATGCCCACTGACGGTGGTCTCCGCATAAAATACTGGTTGAAATACCAACTGTCATCACCGGGCCCTATCTCTAACTATGTGGTTGACTACGTCTGTGATGGAGATAGCTGATTCTGGTAGTGTCCGTTATGTGGATGCTTGTCTGAACTGGTGCTTTCGGCCAGAAGGAGTCGGTCACAGCATCTACTCCTTGGACATTTGATTGACTGCTTCCGATTGTCGCCTGTCTCGCTATGAAACAGAATGTGGATCACCTGTGCCTATATAAGAGGTGGCGATTCAATATGAGAAACTGACTGCAATTGAACCCACCCTTCTCAAAGAGGATTTCCTATATGTCTATAAGAAATATTCCTTTGCTGATTTCACTAGTGATCATCGTGCCATCAGTTCATGCAAGCACATTCAAATATGAAGATGCCCCTCTTTCCAAGATCGTAAAAAAATTGCGAGTCGATGATCATGATATTTATAGCCTACAAGGGCCTGACATAGTTCCATCTATTCAAGATGGCCTATCATCAGCAGCAGAAAGCATAACTACTCACCTTAATTTTCTGGGCACGCTTGCCAGTCTATATACCAGCATGGGGAATCCAAAAGACAAACGATTGGTTTATTACCAACTGTCGGGAGAAAAATTGTTGTTTGGTTATAGATGTAAAATGACCGATCAATACATCAGCCAGATTATGGGCAGCATCCAAGATGCTGCGATGGTCATTGATGCCCAGCAGCTAAGGTCTGATATAAGGCAGTCTTGTGATCTTGTTCGAAAATGGCAAGGCATAACTCCATAAATAGAGCTCTACCTAACATGGAATAATTGAGGGAAGATCTTTTCTTAACAGGCTGTTGAAATTGGCCGCGATTTCTCGGCATTTTGGGCGCGAAAGATCGTCTGCAAATGCCGATACGGATGAATTACGCCAATTGTTGGGTCAATGGTTCTGGAAATCGGTGTTTCGGACGCAGTAATCCCTCGAATGACAGCCTTCAACATGCCGCCACCCCCAGATTGCGCATCCGAACCCAGGTTGTAGGCGGCCATCGTCAGCACGAACTGAAAGTCGAGCTTCTCGGGACCTACAAACCGGCTCTTGCGCAGCCCACCGATCGTCTTCGCCCACCCAAAGCATTCCTCGATCCGCTTGCGGATCGTCTGGCTGCTGCGGTAGCCAGGACGTGCCGTGGTACGTCCATCGATCGCCGAGGCACGCCGGGTGTCGTTCTGCGCAACGTGTGGCGTGGCGTTCGCCTCGCGAAGCCGCCGCACGAAGCCCCGTGTGTCGTAGTTCTTGTCCGCGCCCACGGTCACCCGATGCGTGCCTGTGAGCGCTTCGACCATCTCGGCACCCACCTCCCGTTCGGCCCGGCCCGTCGCCTGACTGACCCGCGCATCGACCACCAGGCCGTGGCGGTTCTCCATCAGCAGATGGCCCATGTAGCTGAGCTTGGCGGTCGTGCCTTGGCTCTTGCGAAAGAGAAAGGCCTGCGGGTCGGTCTTCGAGGCATGGGTGTCGCGCGTGCGGCGCTCACCGCGGAAGTCCACCGAGGGGTTGCGGCCGCTGCCCTGCGTCGGCGGTTCGTCTTCATCCTTCGGCCGATAGCTCTTGAGCGAAGCCAGGGCCTCGATCAGGGTGCCGTCGACGCTGAAATGCTCCCTGGACAACAGATCCGCACCCCGGGCCTGCTCGAGCACCTGGGCAAAAAAGCGGTGCGCCACTTCGCCCTCAAGCAACCGATCGCGGTTCTTGGTGAACGTCGAGTGGTGCCAGACCTTGTCATCCATCGAAAAACCCACGAACCAACGAAACAGCAGGTTGTAGTCGAGCTGCTCCATCAGCTGGCGTTCGCTTCGAATCGAGTACAGCGCCATCAGCAGCTGGGCCCGCAGCAGCTTCTCCGGTGGGATCGAGTCGCGCCCCAGTCCTGCGTAAAGCGCATCGAAGTCGCCATCCAATGCCGCAAGCGCCTCGTCGGCCATCTGCCGGATCGGCCGAAGTGGGTGATCCTTCGGCACTCGTTGCTCCGGACTCACCGTGCTGAACAGCCCATCCTGCTGAATATCAGCTCCTCGCATCTTCGCTATCGTCCTTATTTATCCGAGACCCCATCTTCGACAATCTGGGGAGTTTTTCAACAGCCTGTTAATGTACTAATCTGAAAATATACCCCTAATAAGCGAGTCAAACACCCTTCGGTTTCTCACGCGACAGATTTATTCTACTTATATTACCTGTTAATTATTACGATGGGGCCACATTAACGTGAATAGGACAAGCACGCGGTCATTAAACCTTGAACGATTTCAGGGTAGGGGCCCCGGTGCAATCTCCGTCATCAAACTGATGATGGTCTGCAACGACCTGTCGCTTTCGAATCAGTCCCTGGGAGAATGGAAGAAGGAGCGGCCGAGTTGGTTAACCGCGCGAAAGATTGGTGCCGGGATGTATTTCTTGAGAATACAGCTTGCCCACCTTAAAGAAGGATTTAAAGTCATCGAAGAAATCAAGAACGACCCACAACTCTCGACGCTCATTACGCGTTGTGACGATAGAACGCAACAATCCTTCTGGGAATTAGTCCAATTCCTACCGAATGCACCGAAATCCAAGGAGTTTGAGCAGATAATCGGTCGCGTTCGTCACAATCTGGCATTTCACTATGATGAAAGCGGCAAGATGATTAAAATGGCACTTGCTGACAGAGCAGGTCGTCCCGACGCAAGGTATTCATCGATAACAAGAGGCAGCACCGCTCATCTTTGGTATTTCAAAGTTGCTGACGACATCATAGATAGTATCGTCGTACGTCAAATTTGGAATATACCCCGTAACAAGAATCTCCGTGTAGAGGCTGATCACATGTCCGATCGCGTACATCAGATATTCATCTGGTTCATGGACTTTTCAGGGGAGTTCATATGGAAGTATTGCGAAGGCTGATGACTAAGTCGTCATCAATCCTATACACACTTCTTATCAATTGTCGCCTGCTTTAGTTCAGATACCGGCCATCATGGCCTGGCGAAGACAACAGACGGCTTCGGGTCGAAAGTACGCACTCATCCAAATGAAAAGCAGCCGTCCATAACTCAATCACCCCTTCATAGCTTGGCCGCTTCAACCAAATACGGCACCACTTTACGTTGAAAGATCCTGTCATCTTCAACCACTAATTTTGGATACCCTACAATAAAAGATAATCGACGGACCTGAGCCTGTTGCGCCAATCACTTTTCAACAACTTGATGCGAACATCGATTCTTCTGCGGCGACCGACATTCAACAAGAGGCAGCTCCATCTTCATTGCTGAGTTCAACACTCAATTCCGAATACCCAATTAAAAAACCCGGCCACAATAATGTGACCGGGTTGTATGTATTTACTCGTCGTCAGGCAACGGCTCGACGGCGATCCAGACGCCAGATAGCGGATCGACGCCCTCGTTGGCAAAGGTCGTCGCTTCGGCTAGTTGCGTGACCGGATTAGGCAACCGAGGACGGGTAAACTCCATTTCCTGCAGTGGCCCGCTCGCGGTCATTTTCCTCGCTTTGAACCTCGCATCGCTCATGGCTGACCTCCAATTTGTTTCATCAAAGAACGTGTGTCCGGGGTGAAAAAACCAAATGGACGCCGACCCGAGAGGATCAGCCCAGGCGCAAAGAAAAAGCGCAACAGAAACGACGAACGCCGCTCTGTATATGTCAGCTTGTACTGCTGACCGATTGCTTCGATGCGATAATGAATATCGCTCAGCATAAAGTCCCCAAATGCGGTACTGGCCCTGACAACGCGCATCAGTCGATGCGCATGTGCATTGACTTCGCGTACCGACATCTGCGAACCGTCGGGGTTCTGAATATCCAGAAACAGCTCTGATTTCCTGATTGTGGACATCGTGATTTCTCCAAATGTGGGAAAGCGCCCACCCCGCGTTACCGCATGATTGCGGCTTTAAGACTGGCCTCAATCTGACGATTGGTATAATACTATTCACAACCAATCACCCTCATAAGGTACTTTTCAGACGTGAGCGAATATCCGCCACCACCCAACACCGACTGGATCGGCCTGTGGTCGGGTGACGGCGGCGTGCGCCACGCTTCGCGCAAGCGCACACGCTATGGCGAATCGGTGGTGGGGCTATGCCCTGCACACGATGACCACAACCCTTCGCTGCAGCTCTGGGTCGATCAGGACGGCTGGCCACAGTGCAAGTGCTACGCCGGCTGCGATCGTGTGACGGTGATGGAAAGCCTCACCCCGCACCTGTGGCCTGACAACCACCCGGCCCTGCTCGCGCTCCGCAAAGGCACTTACCGCCCGACCCCTCGACCAGCCCCACAATCCGCACGCGGCCCGAGTCGCTACAAGAAGGACGCCCGCAAGGAATTTGCCGAGTTGTCTCTCAAGGCTCCGCCCCCACCCGACCGTTACCCTTACGCGCTCAAGGGGCTGCATGAGGACATTGTCAGCGCCGAACCCAGTGGCTACGGTCCGTGGACCTATCACGCGATGCCTGAAGGGGAACCCGCGCTGCGCGTCTATCGCTTCGATCTCGTGAACCACGACGGCGAGATGGATAAGACCTTTCGACAGGCCACGCCGCGCAGGGAACATGGCAAGGTCCGCTGGACGGGTTCGGGGTTGTCGTATGACGACATCGAGCGAGGCCTCCGCGTCTACCCCTACGGGTACGAACGGATCGCACAGTTCGAGCAGATGCCACTGATCTGGGTTGAAGGAGAGAAAAGCGCCGACGCATTACGCCAACTCGCACCCGACCTCATTGCCTTGTCCCTGATTGGTTCACGACCAGAGGCTCACGATTTTGAGGCACTGCTCGCCAGACAGTCGCGCTACCACGTGATCTGGCCGGACCCCGATGAACCCGGCGACCAGAAAGCCGAATGGCTGTATCGGCAGATTGCCAATGTGCCAGGTCAACACCTCGCCATGCTGCCACCGACGAGCCTCGGTCTGCGCGAGACCGAGGATGCCTGGGACTGGTGCCGCAAACAGAATCGCAAACCCTCCGGCACGGCCCGCGAGCTGCTGTTGTCGGTGCTGCGCCACCTCCGCTTTCTCCCGACTCCCGTGCGTTACCGCATCACGGTCGAAGCGAATGACGGGCACCGGGTCAGGCATTCCTGTCTGCAGGGTGATGACGTGCCCGGCCTGATCCGTAGTCACGGCACGCCGGAGTACACGTGTATCGAGGTAGTCGATCTCGAAGGTGGACTGTGCGTAGCTCGTTGGGACCGAGACCCAGACACCGACGACAACGCCTGGCAACGTGTCGACCCACAAGCTCCCAAGAACAAGCCCGTGCGCGAACCACGGCAAGCATCGAAGGGATCGCAGAATCCCGCTCAATCAAGGCGACAAGCAGTACCTGCAACCAACCACTAACCAATAACGATCACAGGAGGATGTCGCCATGGCAGTGGATCACTGAACCTGTGAATTATTCTGATCTTCGTTAGTTTCCGTATACGCCTAATCAACGCCCGATAAAAAGGCTCCCAAAAATATGGGAGCCTTATTGAGTATTACGAAGCGTGTCGACGAGCTTGATTTTGACGCAGTCGCCCAACACTCTCGACAGCGGATGCCCAGATGACTTGGGCATCGTACGGCTCGCCACCCATCAATGATGCATGATCGAGCGCCCTTTCCGCTTCGTCCGACAAATGCCAGAAGCGTTGAGCGAATAGATCTCGGATTCGCTCTACGGTGGCTGCGGTGGCCAGCCCTTTCTGGATGACGGCTAGCTGGAACAAGAAACGCTCTTTTTGGGTGCGATTCGACTTCGACATAAACGCCTCCACATCGTCATGACCGTGACGCACGGGCGTAGGCAAATGACCTACACACGATTTGTGAGACGTGCGGGCACAACCTGAAAAACTGAGATCCGTAAAGACACATGGCGAAGTGCACCCTATACTCGCGGCAAGGTCACTGAGGTCAAGGCAACATGATCCCCATAGAGTTAGCCGAGAACTGCCCCTATGAAATTGCACTTCAGCATCCACTGGGCGAAGTGATGTCGCCAATCAAGGGGGTTGTCTGCAGCCCCATCGTCCGCGATGTCGAGGGCCACGTGATTTATCGCGTGGAGATTTCACTCAGACGTCCCATCGCTCGATTGGAGCCGGACGGGTACAACCTCCACATCTTTGGCATTGACACGAATGACCCTGAACTCGATACACCCGCGTCGGTGGTGTCGATACGACATCGGGCGGCCGAGTGGGCCTGCAACGGCCCACTGTTCTATGTGATGACAGCCAAGAGCGTCACGGTGCTGCTGGTGCCGGCAGGCTTGCTGACTGGGCAGCTAGACCGCATGCATTCTTGAGCGCAGCGAATGCGCTCAACATAGGGGGGGGTACCTATTACACATATCATTTCGGCCTCAACCTCGCGCGAGGAATGAAGCCAACCAACCTCAGCGTCCTGTCGTTGAGGGGCTACCAATTACACGTATCATCCGGCCCAACCAAGCATGACCTGGCAGAACGGCGGTCTCGCTGAAGACATGCCCTGGGGGCTACCAATTACACATATGATTCGCAGGGCTGCCGCCAGATCAAGCAAGGAACAACCACCGTTTTCGCAACCCAGGGGGTGCCGATTACACGTATTACCCGAAAGCGGCGTAAAGCGATGTCGGAGGGGCGAAGAGGATGATCAAGTAGGGCAGAGAACTATCGGTGTCGACGCAAACCCGGCGACACGGGGGGTGCCGATTACACATATTGAAACGACCGCAGCACCCTACTTCGACTTGATGGATTTCGTACGGTAGGCGATAGGTGGCGGAGACGATCCAATCTGCAAACCGCCTTCAATGATTTTTGCCTTTGCCTGCGGGTAGACAGCCAAAACGGATTTAATTGCGACTTTGAACTTGCGCTTGAAATTTTTGATGCCAGAGCTTCCGCCATATTCCTGACCGAATTGCTCGTGCAAAGTTTTCCAGTGAAGCACTATCGGTTTGCCAGATATTCGGTGCAGCCGATTTGCGAGAAAGCAGTAGATATCAAGACATAGCGAGCTGCCTCGCAGGGCTGACATCGCGCGACGATCTAACGGTGTAGCGCCATTCTGAAGCGTCTTGAAATATTCCTCGGACATATACAGCACCCCCGGCCATACAATCCTCTGTTTCCCGCGCTTGCCCTTGGTAAAGGTAACCAGCGAACTGATCATCGGCGCGGGATTATGAGTGATCCCTCTAAAACCCATCTGTATTCGGCACGCCGTCAATGACTTCAATTGTTTTGCCAGCATGTGGTGGCGACGGGTATCACCGTCATCGCTGCCGATGTTGCGCAGGAATTCGGCGGCAGACCGGCCGACAGGGATTTCACGAGTGTCATTTCGTAGCGCGTAAGTCGATAACCAGGCGATGGCCAACCGTGGTATGGGACCGTAGGGCAGAGGCTGCATTACTGGACCGCCACCCTCATCAATTGCACCTGCCTGAACCATAAGCCAGGCATCGCCAGAACGCCGGAAAAATTCTCGCTCAACCACTTCTGATCGTGGCAGGCCAACCTGGCACATGACGGTACTCAGGAACGCGATGTCTTCCGAGGTAGGGGGGGTTTCGTGTATCTCCAGGTGCTTAGTGATGATACTCAGCTCATTCTTCGAGAAACAGCCCGGGTCGCCTGCGGAGACAAAGGAGTCGTTTTCATCAAACAATGATGTCTGTGTGGGCTGGATGAGCTTTGGGGCCTGCGGTCCCCTTGTGCCGATCGATCTACCACTCATTCGCTCCGGCAAGTCAATCGTTTTCCCTCTGACCATCTTTCGAGCAGTCTGCTCAGCCTCATCCCGTGGCATACCACGAGCCACTGCACGCCGAATGAAGTCTGCGCGCCAAGCATCGTCTGTATGTGGCGCAGCCGCTGCAGTCTCACTGGCATCGAACAT